>CAYRKK010000026.1:0-13684 GCA_964424875.1 Candidatus Woesearchaeota archaeon | reverse complement strand
TATGTGATATTTGTATAAGGAGGGCAGTTTAGTCCGGAATTACACTAATCACCTATTTAATTTATGGTTCAACACTCTTCTGTTATGATTATTGGCAAGGGTGCAAGAGAGCATGTTCTTTCTTATGCTTATGAGAAAAGCGAGCAAATTGATAAAATTATTATTGTACCTGGTAATGATTTTATGAAGTATGGAAGACAAAAAGAGACAATTATAGATAAAAATTGTTCATTAAAAAATCCAGAATCTATTCTTAAACTTGCAAGAAAGTATAAACCTGATTTAGTTGATGTTGCTCAAGATGATGCAATTGCACATGGAACCGTAGATTTATTACAGAGAAATGGATTTCAAACTTTTGGTCCAACAAAGAATGCTGCAAGAATTGAATGGGATAAAAAGTGGTCTAGAGAGTTTATGTGGAGATTTGGGATACCTCAGCCAGCATTCAAATATTTTGATGGAGAGGGTTTAGCAGAAAAATATGTAAAAGAGATTTATCAAGAGAATCCTGTTTGTTTAGTGTATGTAAAAGCTACAGGTTTATGTTCTGGAAAGGGAGCTCTTAAATCAACATGTTTAGAACAAGCTATGCAAAATATTAATCAAATGAAAAATATTCCAGAAGGAGCAGGCAAAGTTTTTTTAATTGAAGAAGGTTTGGTTGGAGAAGAGTTTTCTTATTATGCAGTAAGTGATGGAAACACATACTTTATATTTAATTCTGCTCAGGATAATAAAACAATCTTTAATTTTGATGAGGGAGACCAAACAGGAGGTATGGGTGCAATTTCTCCTGCAATGATAACAAAACCTTTTGCTGATCAAATAGATAAAGAGATGATTTTAAGAATGATTGAAGGTATGGATTTGGAAGGGAATCAATATAGGGGGGTTCTTTATCTTGGAGGTATTATTGTTGATGGAAAACCAATTAATATAGAATATAATGCAAGATGGGGAGATCCTGAATGTCAAGTTGTTTTACCTGCTGTTAAAACAGATTATTTTGAAATTGTATCTTCTTGTTTAAATGGAAGACTTGATGAAGTGAGGATATCTCAAGATAATAAAACAAGAGTTTGTGTTGTTGGAGCGTCAAGAGGTTATCCTGAAAGTTATTCTCAAGTAAAGGGAAAAAGAATTTATGGGCTTGAAGAAGTTATGAGAGAGGGGGGAGTTACTATTTTTGGAGCAGGAGTGGAGGTTCAAGATGGAAAATTTTATGCAAATGGTGGTAGGTTGTTTAGTGTTGTAGCAGAAGGAGAGGATATTTTAGAAGCAAGACAAAGGGCTTACTCTTCAATTGCTAGAATTAGTGTAGAAGGAAATAATCTGCATTATAGAACAGATATTGGTTGGAGAGATGTTGAGAGATTTTTTGAAAGGAATTAGTAAGGGGATTAGGGTGTTGGAAGTAGTTAAATTTTTTTAATTGAATGAATCAATAAAAACAAAAACTTTCAGTTAGATTTGAATAAATAAAATAAAAAGCCTCCAGCCGGATTTGAACCGACGACCTACGGTTTACAAAACCGCCGCTCTACCACTGAGCTATGGAGGCATGATTTGTAATTAGGGGAATTAATAGAGGTTTAAAAGAGTTTTGATTGTTGTTTTTAAGGACTAATAATTATTCAAATAACATGCATTTCATCAACTCTTTTATAATCATGTAATTCATCTATTGAAAACCAGAGTTTTATTTCTTTTTCAGCTTCTTTTTTGTTTGCAGAAGCATGAATTAAATTTCCAACTTTTTTTGAATTTTTATTTGCATAGTTTTTTGAAATATGACAGAAATCCCCTCGAATTGTTCCTGGAAAAGCTTCATTTGGATATGTTGAACCAGCTATTTTTCTTACAACATCAACTGCATCAACTCCTTGAAAACAAATTGCAATTACAGGACCTTCTGTTATATAATTCACAATTTTTTTAAGAATTTTTTCACCATATTTTTGTTTTGCATCAAAATAATGTTCTTTTGCAAAATCTTCATCTACCCAAATCATTTTCATTCCAATGATTTTTAATCCTGTTCTTTCTATTCTTTTTATTATTTCTCCTGAAATTCCTCTTTGAACTGCATCTGGTTTTAATGCAACTAATGTTCTTTGTATCATTTTAATTAATATGGTTTAATTGGTTTAAATGTTTGTTGGTTTTATTCTTTTTCCTTTTTCTCTTTTGTTTTTTTAGGTTCTGAAGATTTTTTAATTTTTTCTTTTTCAGATGATTTTATTTTTTCTTCAGTTTCTTCAGGTTGTTTTTTAGATTCTTTAATTTCTTTTTTAATTTCTCCTGTTTCTTGTTTTTTAATATCTTCTAATTTAACTGCTTTTTCTTGAGTTTGTTTAATTTCTTGTTGTGCTTGTTTTATTTTTTCATCTTCAATTTCTTTTAATTGATCTAAACCTTGTTCAATTTTTGGAGATTTTTTAGTTGTTTTTTCTTCTGGTTCTGATGGTTGTTCTTCTGATTCTTTTTTTGGTTTTATTTTTGGAATTTCTTCTGGTTTTAATGGTCTTTTAATTTCTAATGTTCTTATTTCACATAAAGAAAGAGGATAGGTTTTTTTTAGCATTAGTGAAAGAGGTTTTTGCAATCTGTTTGATAGAATTTCATTAAAAATTTCATTATCTTTTTTTTCTGCAATATAATCTTCAAGCCAGTTTTTAGCTTTGTTTCTTATTGTTTTTCTTACTGCTCGTGAAACTCTTTTTCTTGTTATTATAAATGGTTTGATTTTTAATATGCTTTCTTGGCTTGGTGTTTCAAAAGAATCTTCAATATAACTTATTCTTTTTCTAATCATTCTTCTTATAAAATAAGGCATGAGTTTTATTTTAATAGGATTTGCAATGGGTTTGTTATCTTCAATATCTATTCTGACAGTTGCTTCAACACTTTTTCCTTTTAGTTGTCTTGTTAAGTCAAGTTTAATTGTTTTGTTTTTAATATCTTCTGGTGTTGTTCCAATTAATTCTATTTTTGACCTTATTATAGGTATTTCTACTTCTATGAATTTTCTTCTTTTTGTTATGACTTTTGTTTGTTTTGGCATCTTATTTTTCCCCAATTATTAATTTACTTACTCTTCTCCCTTTTTTTGCATGTTTTGATTTTTTACATTCTTGACAAGTATAAATAACTACTTTTTTTGTTGTTGCTTTTGTTTTTCTTTTCCATGATTTTACTGCGGGTTTGCTGTATTTTCCATGACTTCCTTTTCCACCTGCTCCTCTTTTTTTAGCTCTTTCTTTTGAACCTCTTTTAAGTGTTCCCCTTTTAGAACCTGTGCTAACTAAGTCAAGTTTTTGTTCTGTTCTTTTATTGCATTTTGGGCAAAATCTTTTTGTTTTTTTTGGAAGTTTCATGTTAAGAGTTTGAGAGAAAAAAGGTTTTTAAAGTTTTGTTTTTTATGGTGTCGCAGTTAATTTTAAATAATGTATCTGTTTTATGATTAAATGAGAATTTTTTTTGAGAAAAGTGAGCAGAGAAAGTTTTTAGATTTAATTATCTCTAAGTTAAGTTGTGTTTCTTTAAGAGGACTTTTGCAGTTTGGATTTGATGTTTCATATAGTTCATTAAAAAATTATTATATTGAAAGGAGATTATTGCCTAAAAGATTTTTTGATGATCTGTGTTATGTTGCTAAGATTGATATTAAGGGTTTGAATATTAAATATTTGAGTGATAATTGGGGAAGAATTAAAGGGGGGAAGATTAGAAAAACTTAAAAGTTTAAGAGGATTAGTTTAATCAAGGTCTTATAGTTTAGTGGCAAAATATATCCTTGACGTGGATAAGTCTCAAGTTCGATTCTTGGTAGGACCATTTTGTTATTTTTAATACTTTTGATTTGTTCTTCATTCTTACTAACTAACTAAGTAACTAAGTAACTAATTAACTTATTAAGAAACATTTAAAAATGAAGTTTAACACAATATATTAGAAAATAAGGTGTAATCATGAAAAAATATTTGCTTTTGATAGAGGATTTTGAATTATGGAATAAATTTAAAGAGTTAATAGATAAAGACATTAATACAGAGATTATTTCTTTAATAAAGGAAAAAGTTAAAGGGGGAAAGAAGAATGGTAAGAATTAAAATGAAAAATTTTAGGGGTAGAGATCAGAATGAAAATAGGAAATGTTTTAAGGCTCAAACTACTATTTTTATTATAATTGCAATTGCAATTGTTGCCGGGATTGTTTTGTTTTTTTATTTTAAGGGAAGTTTAACAGGACAAAGTGTTCCAAAAGAATTTGAGCCTGTCTATAATTATTATTTGGGTTGTATTGAAAATGAAGCTTTGATTGGAGCTAAAATTTTAGGTGAGCAAGGAGGTTATATTGAAGTTCCTGAATTTTCTCCTGGAAGTTCTTATATGCCTTTTTCTAATCAATTAAATTTTTTAGGAATTGGTGTTCCTTATTGGCATTATGTTTCTGGAAATAATGTTGTTAAAGAACAGGTTCCAAGTAAGGAAAAAATAGAGAGTGAATTAAATTATTTTTTAGAAGAAAATATTTTAGAATGTGATTTTTCTGGATTTGTTGAACAAGGGTTTAGAGTTGAGATAGGTGATGAGGCTAAGGTTAATACAAAAATTCAAGAAAATAATATTAATGTTGAGATTGAGCAGAATTTAAATATTTATTTTGGAGAAAATTCTTGGATAGGAAAAAGTCATTCTACTGAGGTAGATTCAAATCTTGGAAAGTTTTATAATTTAGCAAAAGATATTTATGAAGATTGGAAAAAGACAATGTTTTTAGAAAATTATGGTGTTGATATTTTAAGGCTCTATGCTCCTGTTGATGGAACTGATTTTGGTTGTTCAAGTAAAATATGGACAGTTAGAGAAATTAGAGAAAATTTAACAAGAGCTTTGGAAGCTAATACTGGTTTTGTTAAAATTAAAGGAGATTATTATGATTTAAGTAAAGAAGAAAATAAATATTTTGTTCATGATATTGGAAATGATGTTGATGTAAATATTAATTTTTTATATTTAAGAGATTGGCCTATGAAAATGCAAGTATGGCCTTCTGAAGATGGAATTTTAAGGGCAGATCCTGTGGGGTTGCAAGAAGGTTTGGGAATGATGGGTTTTTGTTATGTGCCTTATCATTTTGTTTATGACTTTGCATATCCTGTTTTAATACAAATGTATTATAATGATGAAATGTTTCAGTTTCCTGTTGTTGTTTATATTAATAAAAACCAGCCAAGAGTTCCAATTGATGGAGAAGGATTGCCGAATGTTGTTCCTGAATTATGTGAGCATAAAAATACTGAATTAGCTGTTTATACTTATGATACAAATTTAGAACCTGTTGAAGCAGAAATTAGTTTTAAGTGTTTTGATACAAGTTGTAATATTGGAAAGACAATTAAAAAAGGAGATGATGCATTTTTAGTTGATTATTTTCCACAATGTGTTAATGGGTTTGTGATTGCTAAAGCAGAAGGTTATGAAACATCAAAATATATTGTTTCAAGTGTCGAGGAGAGTGAATTGTCAATTATATTAGATAAAAAATATAAATTAGATTTAGAGATTAAAAAAGAAGGAAGGGTTGTTAGTAATAAAGATTATGCTGTAGTTGTGTTTAGGAAAAATAATAAGAGTCAGACAATTAGTTATCCTGAACAAAAGCAGATTGAATTAACAGAAGGGCAGTATGGGATTAAAGTTTATGTTTATTCTGATGCTGATTTGAGTTTGGAGGGGGGAAGTAGTCAGAAGTGTGTTAGTGTTCCCAAGTCAGGTGTTTTTGGTTTTTTTGGATTAACAGAGGAGAAATGTTTTGATTTAAATATTCCTGACCAAACTGTTGAATTTGCTGTTTCAGGAGGTGGAACTCAGAGTTATTATATTGCAGAATCTGAATTACAAGGTTCAAATAAATTGATTATTGATGCTATGAGTTTTGGTGTTCCTAGCAAGATTGAGGATTTGCAGGAAAATTATAATAGGCTTGACGTTTCAAGATTAAATGTGGGGTTTGAATAATAGGAAGAGAAAGGAAAATGTGGAAGATGGAAAGAGAAGAAAAAATAGGGAGAGAAGAGAAAATGGAAAAAATCAAATGTGGAAAAAAGATGGTAATGATTAGAATTTTGTTAGTTATGATTTTAGTTATAATTAATACTGGTTTTGTTTTAAGTGTTGATTCTAGTTCTGAAAGCAGTAGTTATGATTATGGAGATTCTATAAATCCTCAATTTTATGCTCCTGAATATTCTGGTTTTAAGTATCAATCTCCTGGTGGTTCTTGGTCTGATTATGGGAATGAATATTGTATGGCTGGACAGGATTTAATTTTACAAATTCCTCCTGGAGGATGTAGTCCTGCTGTTGTTAGAAGTGATTTATTAGAAGAGCAAAATGTTCCTGTTTTTTGTAAAGTAAGTGCTATTCAGATAAATCCTTTAATTGATATTACAAAAATAAGAAGTTTAAGTTTTAGGGGAGAGTATCCAAGAGGAGTTTCAGGTGTTAGTTATTTTCCTACAAGAGCTGCAGTGGGTGGAAAAATAAGTGCTTCAAATTCAATTTATAATGATAATCTAGGTTATTTAGTTGTTGTTTTATCAAGGGTAAGTGCTGAAAAAGATATGCCTGAATTTGTTGCAGGAAATATAACTGCTGTTGTTGATTATGACTCTGAAGGTGTTTTTGGTGTTGGAGAAACTAATTTTTATTTAAGTGAGATGAGTGATGAAGAGTGGAAAAGAGATTATAAGGACTATGGATTTTGGAATGGAAAAGGTTATATTCGGGTTGATTCAATTGAGTCAGATAGGGCTGTTGTTTCTGTTTATAGGGATATTAATACAAAACAAACTAGTGTTAGTTTGAAAAAAGGAGAAACATCAAAAGATATTTTTTTAAGTGGTTTTTATTGTGGTGCTGGAATGAAATTAAAAGTTGAGGAAATTGGTTATCCTGTTGATTCTGCTTTATTGCAGGTAAATGATGAGCAGATTTGGGTTGCTGAAGGTGATAAAGTTTTAAATGGAAAATGCAGTGTCTTAAGTTTAGATGCTAGTGCAGGAGGTGGTAAAGTTATAATAAAATGTCCTGTAAAAGACGGTTTAATTGAATTAAGTTTAAATTCTGGAAAAGCTGTTTTTTTAATTGATGGTAAGGAAAAGACAGTTAGTGTTGGTGAGAAAATTGGAGAGTATGAAGGTAAAAATGTTTTTTTAGGTTATATTGGGCAAGATAAAGAAAATAAAAAATATGTAGTTTTAGTTAAAGATGGATTTTCAGATAGTGTGAATGAATTTAATGATAAAGGAGTTTATGATATTATTTTAGATTTTGTTAAAGATAAAAAAATTGGAGATTTTAAGGATAAAATTGAGGATAAAATAAAATCTCATTATAAAGGAAAACTTAGTTTTGATAAAAAAGAGGTTGAGGGTAATGTGAGTGTTAGTATTGTTAAAGAAACTGAAGATGGTTTTGGAATTAAATTAAAGGAAGTTCTTATTGCTCAAGATGAGATTTTTGATTTTAGTAGTTCTGATGATTCTACTGATTTTGATAAGAAAAGAGCTTTGGCAAAAGAATATTATGATAATGTAATTAATGAATATGAAGATTTAATTGATTTATATGCAAATGAGAAAAATATAGATATTGATGAAGACCCTTATGCTGCTCAGGCTTTGCTTAAAGCTGCAAGATTGTCAAAATTATTTGGAATGAATGAAAGGGCTCATAATTTTTATAAAAGATTATTAGATGAATATCCTAATTCTGATTCTGCAAGTGCTGCTCAAAGAGATGATGAACTTCTTTTAAAATATGATACAAAAAATTCAAAATCAAGTATTAAGATTTCAAATGAAGCTTATTTTATTGATTTATTAGATTTTAAAAAACCAAGTCAAAAAGAATTAAGTGCTGTTTTTTTAATTGATGGTAAGGAAAAAACCTTAGGGTTGAATGAAGTTAGCACTCTTACAAAAGGAGATAATATTTATAGTTTTAAGGTTGTAAAAATTGAAGATGAATATGTTGATGTTGAGTATGAAAGGCCTGGAAAAGATTCTCCAGTAACAAGGAAAAAGAGATTTATTAATAAAGATAAACAAGATAGTTTTGAAGGAATTAGTATTAAGCTTGTTAAGATTAATTTAAAAAAGCAGGTTAAGTTAGTTATTGATTCAAAGGGTTATGGTCCAAGAACAGAGTCTAATTTTAATTTTAAAATTGGAATTGAAAAAAGAGCAATTCAATTAAGTCCTGAGCAAACTAAAGAGATGATGAATAGTCTTAAAGATTCTATTGCTGTTTGGGAAGGTGTGAATAATAAATTAGGAAATGTTATTAAAGGATTAAAAGGAGCTTGTTTTGCAACATCTGCATTGTTGACTGTTAAAAGTGTTTTAGAAGGTAAAAGTGGAGAATCAATGGCTCGTGGAATTATAATGACAAGTTCTGGTGGTTGGAATGATAAATGTGAAGAAATGGTTAATAGGGGGCTTTATGATAGTGTTCATGAGTGTTTGCGTGCTAAAAGTAAAGATATTGAAGGAGATGTTGAAATTTATGCTGATAAAATTCAAAAAACAAATAACATAATGAAAGGAATACAAGATAAGATTGGAGTAAAGGAAACTGATTTTTTTGATTTTCAAGGACAGGTTGATTCTAAAAAAGTTGATGAAGAATTTAAAAAAGTTTTTGATGATTGGTGTAAGAAACAAAAAGGTGAAATAGAAATTCCTGGTAAAAGTGATTCAAAAGCTGTTTTTGGTGATTCTGATAAAAGTATTTGTAGTTGGGATACAATGACTCATGAACAAAGAAGAGATATTATGGCCTTGTATGAAGTAAATAAAGCAGGTGGAAGTGATGTTTTAAAAGATATGAGTAATAGAGAGTTGGGAAATATTTTACTAAATGCTAAAAATTATAATGATGCTGAAGGAGCAAGAATAAAAGCTGAAGATGAAGCAAGAGATTCTAATTTAGGAATTCGAACTACTGAACCTGAAGGTGATAAAACTACTTATGGTTATATAAAAACAATTAGTGTGATTGATGATGGACATAAGATCTATGGTCATGAAAATCTTAAAGAAGGAGATAGTGTTATTAGGGTTTATATTCCTGTTGAAAAGAATTTAGGAAATGGTGAGATTTTTAAGATTGATGATGAAAGTGTTAGAAATGAAATTGGAGGAAAACAAGTGATTGTTGAAGTTGAAAAAAGTCCTGGTGAGGATTTTTATATTCTTGATGAAGAAGGGGAAGTATTTTTGTTTAATGGTGTTAGAGTTAGTAATGATGCTGCTGATGAAGCTAGGAGATATATGAATTTTGTTGGAATGAATAAAATAAAACAATCTGATAGAACAGCTTATGAAAATAAAATGAAAAATCCTGAAAATCTGATTGTTAAGTATTTTGAAAGAGCACCTTATAGGGGTTTGCCTGCAGAAGTTCCGTTTGATATTGAAGATGGATGGTATGTTGAAATGACTTATGTTTTATCAGGTGTTGGAAAACCTTATGATGAAAGCGGAAGAGTTATTAATTTTTATATTTGCAATGTTGGTGAAAATGGTTTAATTGAGTTTAAGAAAAGTGCAGATGATATTTGCAGATATTATAATGTTCAAAGTTCTGTTATTGATTTTCCTGGAATGTCTGTGGAAGATTCAAGAAAATTAGTTAATAAAGCTAGAAATGCTATTCAAGAAGCTGCAAGACAGTTTGGAAAAGAAAGAGTTATGATTAATGGAAATAGTTTTAAAACCGGAGTTTCATTTGGAGGTGAAGAAGGAAGATGTACTGATTTTATGAGTGTTAGTGATTGCACTTTATTGTTTAATGTTTGCGACCCTGTTATTTGTCCTGCTTCAAGATGTGATTATGGAGGAAGGTATAGGGTTGATGATGTAATACAATCTGGAATTGTTGGAAGTTTGTTATTATGTCTTCCTAATTATAAAGAAGGTGTTTTAGTTCCAATTTGCTTAAGTGGTGTTCATGCTGGTTTAGAAGGTTATATAAGTATTTTAAATTCAACTGCTGATTGTTTAGAAGAAAGTTTAGAAACAGGAAGAAATATTGGAATTTGTGATGAAATTAAAAGTATTTATTTATGTGAATTTTTCTGGAGACAGGCAGCTCCTTTAATGAATGTTTTTATTCCAAGGATATTTGAAAGTATTTCTGGACAAGGGGTTAGGGGGGGAGGAGAGTATTTAACTGTTCAAACTGCTTGGGAAAATACACAAAGTGCAATTAATTATTTTACAAACAATTATGCTGTTAATTCTGTAAGAGCATTTAGCACTCGTTCATTGGAAAATACTGGGACAGAATCTAGTATTGAAATATGTAAGTCTTTTATTTCAACATCTTTTGGAACTTCTGTTGATTTTTTTAGTGCTTTAATTGAGCCAGATAGTCCTGTTCAGTATCATGCATGGTTTAGTGAAAATCAAATGACAAGTGCTACTATTCCTCCAATGGCTCATTATAAAGTTTATTATCATATTTATGCTGGAAAAGATATTGGTGCTTATTATGTTGTTTATTTAAAAGATTTAAATGAATTAGATTATGTTTATACAAGTAATTCTTATGTGGTTGGAAGAGGTTATGTGAAAAGAGGAGACCAAGTTGATGAAGCAAGGGATTTTGTTGCTGTTTCTGGTTATAAACAATTGTGCATAAGTATTAATGGCAAGGAAGAGTGTGGTTTTGGAAAAGTTTCAACATCTTATTTGCTGAATTCTTTGACTGATCAGTATTTAGAAGAGCAAGTTAATTCAGATATTACAACTGAAAAAGAATGTATTGCTGGAACTCCTTCTATTAGTAGTTTAATTAATCCAAATGTTCAGGCAGGTGTTGAAGAAACTATTAATCCTGAACTTTATAATTATGGAATAATAAGGGTTTGTTCAAGTGAAAATCCAGGCAAGCAAGTTTTACCAAGTGGAGAATATGATAATACAAATTCAAGTTATGATAAATGGAAGATTGTTGGTTATTGTGATGACCAGACAATTGAATGCTGGTTAGATACTGATTCTGTAAAAAATGTTATAAAAGACAAAGAGATTGAAGAACAAGTTTTAGATGAAGTTAATAGAGAGTATATTGGAGGAAAAGGTTACTTAACTAGTGAAGAGAGTGAGAGTGTTATTGGTGAAAGTAGAAAGTTTATCAAGAATTTGGAGATAGAGGAGAAAGATGATAAATCAAGTATTTATAAAAAAATAAAGGATATTGTTAAGGATTTAACTGATTTAACTAATTTAGGATTTCCAAATGTTTATCGTGCTAGGGGGCATTATTTATTAGGAGAGTTGTATGAAAAAATTGCAAGGGGTTTATTAGAGAAAGATAAAGGAGAGGTTATTGATATTGAGGAGGATGTTGAGGGTGATGAATCTGAGGGAGATGAATCTGAAGTTGAAGGAGAGAGAGATGAAGAGGAGGAAGGAGATGAAGTTGGAGATGTTAAAATTTCTAGGGATAAAGATGTTGTTTTTAAAGTTGTTAATGTTGACGGGTTTGTTGTAGAGGGAAACCTTTGGTCATCAGATGTGTATGCTTCTTTTGGATATAATTTTGATGAAAAAGAATGGTATTGGTCTTCTGATGAAGAGGAGTTATTGGGAAGTATAAGTAAAGGGTTAAGTGTTGAATCAGAGATTCATGTTGATTATAAAAATTTGCCTCAAGCTACTAAAGATGTTCTTAGGAATCTAAGAGATAAAGATTATGAAGGAGGAGTTAATTTTTTTATTGATGAAGTTTCTTCAAAAGAAGGATGGTTTGATATCTGGGATATTGGAAAATTAGATGTTTATATTGAAGATGAAGATAAACCTCTTCATTTTGAGGCTAATGATGTTTTATTAAATAATTTTAAGATGTTTGTTGAAAGATTAAATGGGAAAATGGGCGTGAAGGAAATTGAAGTGAAGGAAATTGAGGATTCTGATTTAAGGAAGGATGTTGAGATTAGGTTTACTTATTCTATAATAAAGGATGATGGTTCTGGAGGTCGTCGTGTAGAAGAAAAACATAAGTATACAGATGATGGTTGGGAATTAAAAGATGAGAGTCTTGAGGGCAAGGGATATGTTGAGGGAATAAGGTATTTGATTAATGATATGAGTGGGGATACTTTTATTTATATTTATCCTGAAAAAGGTTCCAATGATTATCAAAGATTTGATCCTGTAAATTCTGGTTCTAAAGAAGATTTAATTGAAAAAGTTTTAGAGTTTCTTAAAGAGATTAAATAATTAAATCTATTTGGGAAGTTATTTTTCCATCTATCTATATTTTTTATCTTCTTCTCTATCCAAGGTTTGTGCTGCACCTTTTAGTGAAGTTATGAGAAGTTTTTTTAATCCTGTTTGATTCATTATTTGAGATGAGATTAAAGCTAGTCTTTCATCCCATGTCATTTCTGTTTTTGGTTTTTCTTGGATTAAACAATAGTTTCCAGCTTTATCTACATAATATGTTTTAAATAAATTATCTTCTAATGCAAAATAAGGAATTGCTGAATCAAAATCTACTAATCTAGAAATATCATCAACTTTATTTTTAGGTATGTAGGATTCATTTTCTTGTTTTTCAATTTGATATACTTTTTCTGCTATACTCTGAGTGTCTTCAATAGTTTTTGGTGAATAATCTCCTGCTTTTGAAGCAAGTTTTTTTAATAGTTCTAATAAGTCTGATTCAGATTTTTTAAATACATCTACATATTCTTTTTTTAGTTCTTGTTTTTGTTTTTCAGAAATATCAGCATTTTCAATTATGTTTTCTAAATTTACTTTTGCGATTTGTTTGAAATCTATTTTAGGTTTTGCAGGTTCTGGAATTTTTACTGGTTCTGGTATTAGTTTTACTTCAGGAAGTTCATATTCTTGAACAAGAAATTCTAGTTTAGGAGGTTTATATTCTGCAAATGATTGAATATACTCTATGTCTTTTGGAGAAGGTATTTTTGGAATTAGTCCTTTGTATTCTGAAAATATAACTCCTGCTGTTATTGTTAAAGGGAGAATTATAGAACTTGCAATTCCTGTTTTTTTACCAAAACTCCATAAATATTTCATAGATTATGAAAGATTTAGAAGTATAAATGTTTATTGTGTTAGTTGTCGAAGTTTTATTAGAATTAATATTTTTCATAAAATGCAGAGAAGAGGATTTGAACCCCTGTAGGCACTAAGCCAGTAGGTCCTAAACCTACCCCGTTTGACCACTCCGGCATCTCTGCATGAAAATGAGATGAGATTATGGTATAAAAAGGTTGCTGAATGAGAATTTTATCTTAGAACATATTATTCTTTTTTCTTTTTTGCTTGATTTTCTGATTCTTTGATTTTAAGTTTTTCTTCTAATCCTAATTTTTCTAAAAGTTCTTTGTATCTATTTCTTATTGTTACTTCTGTGATTCCTGCAACATCTGCAACTTCTCTTTGAGTTTTTTTCTCATTGTTTAATAAGGCAGCGACATATAATCCTGCTGCTGCAATTCCTGCTGGCCCTCGTCCGGATGTTAGTTCAGAGCCTTCTGCTTTTTTTAATATTTTTAATGCTTCGTTTTGAGTTTTTGGAGATAGTTTTAAAACAGATGCAAATCTATGAATATAATCTTTTGGTGATGAAG
>CAYRKK010000025.1:0-13690 GCA_964424875.1 Candidatus Woesearchaeota archaeon | reverse complement strand
CCACACTTGGAATTTTCACAATTCTAATTGGAATAAAAAGAATGCATTTAATGGGTTGTTTGTTATTGCCAACAATTCTCTTTTACATTTTATGAGAATTGTGGAACCAAAAATCTTAGATTTTTGAGTACCGACTATTTTATTTTATTTTATTTGTTATGAAAATTCTACTTCTTATTTATCCGCACTAGCTTCTTCATCCAAACTCCTTCCAGAAAACCTCTCAACCAAACTCATCACTTTTTTAACATAACTATAATTAGGTAAAACAAAAAAATATGCATCTGAATCTCCCCCATTAATGTTTTTTCCAAGAACTCCATTAATTAAAGAAAGTTCTGCACTAAAATTACAAAAAGAATCAGAAACATCTCTTCGAAAATAGCTATTAGCTCTTTCAACATTATCAAAAACAGGAATACCTAAATTACCAGCAACATCTACTGCCTGCCCATAAAGCTCACATTTATCAGTTTTTGTAATAAATGCAATAACCTTCTCACTACCTCCTCCTTCAAAATTACAACCTCTTCCCTGAAGAATATAGGTTGGTTGACTTTGATGAAAACCATTAACTATTTTATCAACAATAGAATTAACATTTTCCCCAGTTACATCGCTATCATAAGGAGTATATTTAACTTCTGCTTCTCTTAATATATCAAATCTCTTCTCCAAAGTTAATTCAGGAAAAGGAACCCAAATACTCATATCCATTTTATATTCTATAAACCTCTCCTTTTTAAGCATTTATATACTATTTCACCACTATAAAAAAGTATTCAAAAATTAAATAACTTTCTATTTTACTCCTCCTCACTTTTCCATTTAATCGCTCCAACAATGCAAACATAATTTATCTTTAGGATAACCAATTGCTTCTTCTAACATATCAATTGTTGCATATTCTAAACTATCTAAACCTCTTGTTTCTCTTATTTCATCAATAGACAATATTCTTGCTATACAATCTTCATCTTTTTTAGTTGATTTTCCATAAGGACAAGCAAACATTAAAGGAGGACAAGCTATCCTCGCATGAACCTCTTTTGCACCAAATTTCCTCAATCTATTAGTTTGATTCTTTGTTTATCTACCTCTAACAATACTATCGTCAACTAAAACAATTTTTTTACCTCTTATAGAATTTACCACAGGTATTAATTTCATATCAGCAACTCTTTGTTGAATATCTTTATCTCCAGGAATAAAACTCCTTCCAGCATAATCATATCTTATAAAAACATCTTCATAAGGAATATTCATACCTTGTGCATAAGATTCATGATTAAAACCAATTGCATGCCATCTTCCAGAATTAGGGACACAAGAAACAATATCTACATCAATGGGATATTCTTTTGCTAACAATCTCCCCATTTTTTTCCTAACTTCTGAAACACTTCTTCCATCAATAATAGAAGTTGGATAAGAAGAATAAATCCATTCAAAAACACCATATCTAATATCACTTCCCAAATCTATTTGAGAAATATGCTGAATACCATTTTTATTTAAAAAAACTGTTTCTCCAGGATTAACATCTCTATCGATTTCAAAACCAGAATTAATAAAAGAAGTACTTTCTGAAGAAACAGCATAACTTTCACTTGAATCTTTTTGCTTTTTTCCTAAAATTAATGGTTTTCTACCCCACCCCCTTGAAGCATATATCCCTTCATTAGTTAAACAAACTAATGAAAAATCACCTTCCATAACCTCCATTAAATTTTCAATGCCTTTTTCAAACCTAGGCTCACTTAAAACAATATTAGCAATTAAATCACACCCTGTAACCTGATTAGGATTATGGTAACCAGAAAAAACAGCACCACCTTTAAGAAGTTTTTCCATCAACACTTTATAATTAGTAATATTTCCATCAAAACTAAATACAGCTCCTTTATATCTTGAAAGACCTGAAGAAGGTTCTCGGGTAACAGAAACAGAACCTATTCCATAATCTCCTTTATATCCTTCTAATTCTTCAATTGGAAAATTAGCATTCAATAATCCTTTATGAGTATTGCCAAACAAATCTCCTTTAGAATACCAAAGTAAACCACAATAATCCTGAGCCCTATGCTGAAGATAAAAAGTTCCATAATGCAAATCCTTCAAATTATCTCCATTTAAAACAACACCAAAAATTCCTGCCATTTTTCTTTTTTATTAAAATCTTTTTCCACTTTTAAACAATTATGTATTTAAACACATACTTTAAAAAATATCTCCAATCCAATCTCTAACCTTACTCTCAAAACTTTTAAGTATTGATAATGTCTAACAATCCTATGAAACTACTAAAAATAAAACCTCTAATCAATGAAATTGCAAGAGACTCATTAGCAATAGGCTCAATACCGATATTTATAATTGTTGCAATACGTTCAACAATTGGAGAACACTATATTTTTCTATATCAAATTTTTTTAGCAGGTTTAATACTCTTTATTCTCTCTTTATTTCTAAAATCACAAAATCATTTAACAAGAGGAATCGTCCTTTACATTTTCACAATCCTTTTCTACAATGACATAAAATACACTATTTTTGCAACAGCCCTAATTATTCTCATCTTAATCTCACTAATCTACTTAAAATATTCAAAAAAACAAATACTATTTGGAATTTTAACAGGACTAATTAGTTCTGGAATTAGTTACTGGATTTTAAAACCATTTTTCTAAAACCATTTTTCAATGGATTCTTGTTTTTCTGTATCCTTTCCAAAAATGCTTTCAATATATTTTTTAGTTAATTCCAAATCTTGCTTAATATAAGCAGGAACATTATAATTTCTTGCTAAATCTAATGCAGGTTCTAAATATTTAACAATGCCCCCATAAGAAATTGTAAAGATTATATTTCCACCACAAACACAATGCCCATTTAAAGGTGGCCTTCTATAAATTGTATTACACTTTGTACATCTAAAACTCTGCTGACTAAACTTCCTTAAATTACCTTTTAAATCTCTCATAAAATGCCTATCAATAATTAATCTTGCAACATCTGATTGATCAACACTTCTTAATTTCTCACACAATTTCATCTGCTCTTCAACTTTCTCTCTCATGGTTGGAAGAGTTTTATAAGAACTGCAAACAGCACCCATATTAAAATCACTTGTTTTATGAGTAAAACCAGTATTAATAAAAGGGTCTTCTCCTCTTCCAATTCTTTGCTTAACCATTTCAATCTCAATTTCACGAGAATGTAATCCTTGCTCTGCTTTTTCATACAACTCTAAAGGATAATTATTAACTAACTCAAAATCTAAAATCTGGTCATCAACTTCTCTTGCAAAAATTCTACCATTTAAAACTAAAGGAGCATCCTGAGTTCCCCCCCTATGTGAAGGCAAAAACTTCCTTGAAAAATTTATTAAAACATCTAACAACAACATAATTGCAGCTTCATCCCCATCACAATCCCTCCTCATAGCTGCATGCAAATAAGGGCTTGCAACTAATCCCTGAACTTTCGAAAAACCAATAATCCTACAAATAACTCCTGCACAATTATGCGGTGCCATACAAACTCCCAATTGCCCAATTAAATCATACCTATTTTTAACATTAAAAAAACTAGGCAAATCATAAAATTTTTCTAATAATTCATCAATATATTTAGTAAGATTAATAAATAAATCATCTCCTTTTTCATCTCCAGATTTAGTATTACAAGGTAATAAAACATCATGAGGTTTTAATTCCAAAATTTGATTTTCATCAACTAATTTCCTACCTTTATAATCTTTAACATATCCTAATTCTTTTAATTTACTTAAACTAACTTCAATCTCCTTTGGTTTAAAATGAGATAAAGGCATTTCAGTCATATCATACCTAATAGTCCCATCTTTATTTACACAAAGCTTATATTTTGCCCTTAAAATTCCTTTAACTAAATTTTCTAAATCATGATTTATAGAGCTTGTCCCCCTAATCCCTTTTATTAAATTTGGAATTTCTACCCTTAACATTCCTAATTTTTTCCTAGCCATTTCATAATAATGAGTTATATCAATCCTCACATTCTTAAATCTATTTCCAACATCATGAACCTTGCATTTTTCTTCTTTAATCTCTTTTCCACACCTTTTACAAAAATATTTTTTTTCATTTTTTCCCCCGCAAACCTCGCAAGTCCTATAAATACTCTCCCTATCACATTTCTTACAATAATTAAATGGGAAATCTCCTCTAACACTTCCAACACTCACACTTTCATTAACACTTCTAAACCTTCCACCCTCATCACCAACAGGAAATAAGACATGGGGACTTCCTGTTAATTTTCTTAATTTTGCTTTCTCAGGCCTCCCCATTCTAGTTCCAATAAATTCTCCAGCCTTATCTTTAATTTTATATTTACTTAATTCATTAATTACTTCAAGAACTTTCTCACCTTCCTTTTTTTCATTATTTTTTTTCTTAAAAATATCTTCACCTTCAAATTTATAATTAAAATTTAATTCTCCAGAAAAACCCAAATCAAACCCTAGATTTACCAACAATGCATTTGTTTCTTGTTTTTCCAAAATAACATTTTCAACACCAACAGAATGCTCAACCCCTAATAATTCTAAAGCTCTTTTTCCTACTTTAAATCTTTCACTTTCACTTTTATTAAAAGGAAATAATAATTTTCCCTCACTAATTCTCCCATGTTGCAACCAATCAATAAACCCTAAAAATTGTTCATAATCAATTTGAGTCCAATAATAAATATAATTTGGATGTAATGGAATTTTAAATTCTTTACTTAAAAAAATAGCCTTTTCCAAATTAATAATAAACCAATCTAATTCTTTAAATTCTCTTCCCTTTACCTCCTTTTCATTTATAGCTTTTTCTAACTCTAATCCCCACCACTCTTCAACATAACCAGGTTTAACTAAAACAGAATTCCTATTTATAACATCACCTAAAGGAAATAAAACATCTCCTAAATAAATTATTTCTTCTATTTCAGAATAAAGTATCTTCGTCTCTTCATAATCTTTTAATTTTTTTACACTTTGATTTTTAAATTTAACAATTGGTCCATCAATTGAATCACAAGGAGTAACAATGCAACCTTTTGTTGGCTTTTCAATTTTTAATTGGGTTCCTGTTGCAATAAAATCATTTGTAACAGCCATCGTTGCAGGGTGAACACTAACTGCACTAAAACCTGCAACTCTTGAACGACCATATCTAAATCTAAATCCCTTTCCAGGATGTCCAAAAACAGGCCTTCCAGCAACTAAATCCTTAATATAAGTAGGACTTTCATCTGCTTTTCCTTTTTCTCTTTTCTCATGCAACCTAACATAATCTTCTAACCATCCCCAATCATCAATCTTTAAACCATTTTTTTGTAATCCTCTTAAAATTCTCAAACCTTTATTAGCTTTTTGAGCTAATCCTTCCCCAATAATTAAACAAAAACCACCCCTTATAAAATTAGTATCAACTCTTGGTAAATCCTTATAATTAGAAACTTCTCTACTTTCAGTAGGATCTCCACAAATTTGAACAGGTAAATTTTTAGCAATAAAATAAGCTTCTTCTTCAGTAGGCAAATACTGCAAATTACTAATTCTATCATGAAAATCATATAACTCAGTCACAACCCTTCTACATTCTTCTTCAGTTGGATCATATTTTGCATAACCAAAAATCTGCCTTATATAATCAATTAACATAATAACAACACAACCAGCAGTTGTTCCAGCACTTCTAATAGGCCCTGAAAAATAAGCTTTTAAATAAGTTTCACCAATCTGAGTTTTCCCAGTTTTTATTCCAGTAAAACCTTCAATAGGAGAACTAACAACACCTAAAGTAGTATATGCAAAACCAGTTCTAATTCCAGCATCTATCGCTTCTAACTGGGTTTCAAACTTACAATATTTCCCTTTAGCAATCTCTTCTGCAATTTTAAAACTAACAGTATTATCCAATGCTCCATACTTTTTTTCTAATTCTAAAATCCTATTTATAATATCTTCTCTATCAAGTTGGGGATATTTAGTAGCAATCAGCCTAACAACTTTTGCAGCCATACTCAAAGCTAACGGAACCTCAACTTTATCAACAGGATCATAACCCTTACTACGTGCTTTTTCTGCAATTTTATAATTTTTCTGAATCTCCTTACCTAATTCCTCAAAATATTTTTCTGATTCAGGACTCAATTCTGATTTTTGATTAGTCATTTTTAAAATCTCCAGATTTTATTAAATAAGCAAATTCTTTTACTTCATCTTCAAATACCAAATCCTTTTTAGAAATTTCTTTAACTTCTTTTGGAAGATTAGAAATATCAAAAAATTTAATTGGTTTTTTCCATTTTTCAAACATTTGAACTTCAGCTAATACTCCATCACTTACCTCACCATAAACCCATAACTCATCACACTTTTCCATAAGATTATTATTTCCATTTCTAACTAAATTTCTATCAACTAATTCATAAAGATAATAACCAAAAGTATTAAAAGGATTCATAGGAACAACCCCCTGTTCAAAAGCATGCTTACATATAAGCATTCTTTGATAAAAATTTTTACAAGATTGAGCAGTATAAACTAATTTTTTCTTTTCTTGTAAATTTTTTGCTATATGATTAAATTCCTTACCTGCCTCATTTTTATCACCTTTCCCCCACCCTCCAACCCCCTCTCCTCTCAACACCCTATCCATCATCTCCAACTCTTCATAAATCCCTTCAATTAAATCATAATCTCTAGCTTCTTCTAATGAAACCCATTTATAATCAACACCTTCTTCATTTAAAACAACTTCTCCCCTATCAAAATCAGCATACATACTCACAACTAAAACAGGAACCTCTCCTTTCATAAAAGTTAAACTTGTTAAATATTTTATATTTTTAATCTCCAAACCAACCTCTTCTTTAACCTCTCTTCTTAAATTATCTTCTAAAACATTATACCAATGTTCAGAAGTATCTTTAGACCTCCCATAATCCTTTCTTTCAATTTTCCCACCAGGAACAGTCCATAAATCATTAAACTTCTCCCTATTGCCAGCTCGTTTAACAATTAAATATTTTCCATCTTTGATGACAATACCCGTAACAGCAACATGATGATTTCTTTCACTCATATTTTTAAAATCCTTTATCTCTTCCATCCTAACAAACAACCTCATTTTCATTTAAACTCTTTTTCTTATTTTCTTTTTCATCACTCTCATTCTCTTCAATCCCAGCCTCATCTTCAATTTCATCACTAAAATCTAAAATCTTAATTTCCCTTGTTTTTAAATTTAAAATTGGAACCTTACAAGGATCAGGTTGATTTCCAACTTTTTCTTCAAAAGCAGTTATTGATTGCCAACATGAATTAGAGATTATTAAAATATTATTATAACTATCAATATCTGTTTTATGTAAATCTCCAGTCGTTATTACATCAGGAACTTCTTTTATTAACATAAAATCATTTTTTGCATTAGGAATATAAGTTGTAGCACCATGAGTGGGGGATAAATGTCTTCTCAATAATAAATGTTTAACAACCCTTGTGGGAGTTGAATGTGCATTACCCAATCTTAATTCTTCAATCTCATTAATAATATTATGCATACTTGCACCATGATACATTAAAACTCTAATTCCCCTTTTATTTTCTTCTTCACTTCCATCTTCTCCTTCAATCTCAATCAAACTAGGGTTACTAACTAAATATAAATTTCCAATTTTATGTAATTCTTCTGCAAAATCTTCCCCAATAGGAGGTTGTGGTTCTGCAACTCTAACAGCATCATGTTGTCCAGCACACTGAATAATACTAATATATTTAGGAATCCTTTTATAAAACTCAGCCAATTTTCTATACTGCTCTTTTACATCTTTAATAATCAAATCCTTTTCTTGACCAGGATAAATTCCAACACCATCAATAGAATCTCCAACAACAAATATGTACCTTATTTTTTTTAAATTTTCTTTTTGTTTTTCATCACAATTTTTTCCATTTAACCAATCAATAAATTTATTAAAATTTTTTTCTAAAAAATTTCCACTCCCTATATGCATATCTGAAATAAACAAAGCATAAATTTCATTATTAGCTTTCTTTTTTTCCTTTAAAAAACAATCAGGATAAAAAAAATCATTCGCAAACAAAAAATCTCTTGATCCATTGCATTTAAAACCAATAACATCATCTAACAAAATCTCCTTAGCTTTTTCATAAATCTCTGCTTTATTTTGATTAATTAATAATTTTATAACACCTGTTAAATCTTCAACTTCCAAAATAATATTTTTATTCTTAGTAATATATTTATTTATAACAAATCCAATAATTGAAAAATCTCTATTTCCAACAATTTTATCAATTGAAACAAGATTATCTAATTCAAGCCTTTGTTGTAATAAATTTTTAATATAACTATATCTATATCTAAAAGATTTAATAAAATCTTTAACACTCAATTTCTGAGATGTAATCACAGGAGAAGAAAGAATTTTCACAAAATTCATTCTATCCTTAATCTCTTTTTTATTTCCTTTAATCTCATTTTCAATGCTCCTCTCTTTTTTAACTTCTACTGAAATACTAACATTAACAAAATACTTATCAACTAATTTTCTTTTCTCATTACCTAATTCAAAAAGTATAGGTTTAATTTTTTCAATATTTTCATTAACTAAATTCTTAGTAATAATTTTTTTTTGTGAAACAACTGCAATCTTATCAATAATCTCATTTGCAACTTCTTCATCTCCTAATTCATTTAAAAAATCCAACATTTCTTTATCTAAAAGAAATCCTTTTTCAATAAACAGTTTTAAGATATTTGATGCCATATAATCCTCTTATTTATTTAATTTAAGGTTGGGCAGGTAAATATAATTTATGAAAACCAATTTTATAGTCCTAATTTTATACTCAGACTAAAAAATCCAACTCTATTTATTCAGGTTAATCTGATATCTAAATAATTAAAACTTAAAAAGTATTTAAATTAAATGGTAATTAAGGACTATATTAATCAAAATCTTCCTTTATTATAGTTAGGATCTGTATAATTTGTTATATAAACACCAGGCAGATTAGAATCAAACTGATCAGCAGTCAAATCAATATAAATATCTTCACTAAAATCAACATTCCACACATGAGATATCCATTTTTGTTTGGATTCATCAAAAAATCTTCTAAAAACTTTTTTAAATCCAAAATCCTTTTGAACCCTTTTTGAAGTCCAATCACACTCATTTCTTGGAAAATTAGGAAGACATTCTAATTCTCTCCGTAATTCCTATAAACCTAACCAAACATTAAATGACAACACTAAAATTCATCTTAAAATAAATATAAAAACCTTTCTAAACTCCCAACCCCTCTTCTAAAATTACCCTACATCTATCTAAAATATTCTCAGGGATAGCCAAATTAATTTCTCTCATTCTACCATGCCTACCTTTACTAATAACTCTTGCATTTATTAATCCTAACATATCTAACTCAGCTAAAATATCACTAACTCTTCTTTGAGTCAAACAATCAACTTTACATTTTTTACATAACTTCCCATAATAATCAAAAACATCTCCTGTAAAAACACCTTCCTTAGGATTCTTGTTTAATTCAAAAATAGTATAAAGAATCATTTGAAATTGTTTGGTTCCTGTTTCAATGATATCTAAAATTTTATCCCTTTCCATTTTATCATTTGCTTTATCAATATGCTCAGTTTTTATTCTACTACTTGATTCTCTTTCAGCTAATTCTCCAGCAACTCTTAATAAATCTAAAGCACGACGAGCATCACCATGTTCCCTAGCAGCATAAGCAGCACATTTTGCAATTACTCCTTCATTAACAACTCCTTGCTTAAATGCTTCGTCCGCTCTTTCCCTTAAAATATCCTGAAGTTGTAATGCATTATAAGGGGGGAAAACTAATTCTTCTTCAGACAAACTACTCCTAACTCTTTGATCAATCATATCTAAAAACCTTAAATCATTACTAATACCAACAATTATAATCTGCGTTTTATTTAATTCAGAATTCAATCTTGTTAAATTATATAAAAATTCATCACTAATTTTCTTCACAGCTTGATCAATTTCATCTAAAACTAAAATTAATAATTTTTCTTCAGAATTCTCTAAAATATCTAAAAATCTTAAATAAACTTGATCAGTAGGCAAACCAGTAGCAGGAACACTTCCCCCTAATTTTTTAATTAACTCAGCTAAAATTCTATACTCAGTATCTGCAATTTTTTTTAATTTACAATTTAAATATTCAACCCTTAAAATTTTATTTTCAGAAGCTCTTTTAGATAATTCATTAGTAACATGTTGGATAGAAAGAGTTTTACCACTACCTGTTTTTCCATAAATAAATAAATTACTTGTTTTTTGTCCTAATAAAGCAGGAGCAAGTATTGAAGCAACAGCCTCAACTTGTTCATCCCTATGAGGAATTACTCCGGGACTATAATTAGACTGTAAAATATGTTTATCTCTAAATAAACTCCTATTTTCAACAGAATCAAAAATTTTATTTAATTTAACCATCTTTTTAAATAAATTTTTATTTAATAATTTATTATCTTAACAATCTTATTAATTACCAATCTTATTAGAATAGTATTATTCTAAATAATATAATTTTATACAAATTAAACTTTATAAATCTAATTATCTCCTAAATAGTAACACCTTGATTTCATATGGAAAACTAAACAAATTATCCTCAATAAAAAACTAAACAAATTATAAAATATATTATAAAACACATAAAAAAACCAAAACTCTAACACCCCCATTTCTCATAGAAATAATAAAATTAAATAACCTAAAATCTAAATTATTTTAATATAATATATAATATATAATATATAATATATAATATATAATATAATATAATAAAGTTTATAAATAAAAATAAAAATAAAAATAAACAAAACTCTTTATAAATCTTTCCAAAAGAAACCATAGGGTGAGTATCAAAATTTAAATCTAATAAATATTTAATTATCTCTTAATTTATTTTCTTATTTAATTAAGAATATTCTTTTATTTTACCCTTAATTTTTCTTTTATTTATAATAATCTCTTCTTTTACTCTTATTAATTCTTTTTTTCATAATCCATAAATCATAAAAAACTTTATAAACAAGGATTATCTTTAAATTCTATGGCTATTGATAAAAAACCTCATAAAGAAATTCTTGGAAAATCAGTTGTTACAAAAGAAGGTAAAAAACTAGGTGTTATTAAAGATATAACTTTTGAAACAAGAACAGGAGAACTAATTCATATTGTTCTTAAAGATCCTACTCCTTATTCAAATCAACTTAATCTTGAAAAATCTCAACAAAATGAAATCCTAATTCCATATAATTCTATAATCGCAATCGGTGATTTTGTTGTTATTTCTGAAGAAGATTTAATGTAAAAAATAATATAAAAAAAGAAAAATAATAAATTAAATAAAAAACAAGATGAGTACAACCTTTGAAAAATTAAAACCTCTTGAAATAAAAGCTTATAGATGTCTTATTACAGATTCTTATTTTAACTCAACTTGTGGTGCTGAATTTATACCAACATCTAGTGAATCACCTGAAGAAGTAAAAGCAAGAGCAGACAAACATGTAAATACTCCATTTGATAAACCATTTCCAGCAGGTTTTGTTTATAAGAGTAGAAGAGGGGAGATTAATATTTTAATAAAAAAATTTGGTTTAAGCCCTATCTTTAATGGTGCCTATACTCATTCATATAGGCAATATAGGGAGGTATTTTATCCAAATAAAAATGTCTTTTATCCAAACAGCTCCCTTTTTAGTGAGGATCAAGGTTTATTAACAAATTCAAAACATCTAAGAGAGTTTATTCATGGAAGAAAAGCATCAATTTTATCAGACTCTATTTTTCAAGATTTTTTAGCTAAATTTGAAGAAATGAAAAATAATCCAAGAAAATACCAAATCCCAAAATCTTTAGATTCATTAACACTAATAAACCAAGTTCCTGATGACGTCTTAAATTGGACACCCTAACAAATCATCAATTTAAATTCAATAATCAAAATCCATTTAATATCTTTATTTTCAATTTCTTATTCCAACCCACAACAATCTTTAAAAACCTCTTTTTTCTCCTTAATCATATTAAATATAAATAATTACAATGAGAATAATAGGTTTTAATTTAACAAAAATTTCTGTTGAAAGAAAAGAACAAATTCAGGGAAAATTAAATATTAATCAAAATATTGATATAAGAGATATTAAAAAAGAAAAAATCCCAATATCAGAATCAGAAGCATTAAAAATAAGTTTTTTATTTAAAATTAATTACTCTGATGATGTTGCTAAATTGGAATTTGAAGGAAATGTTATTACATTACCTGAAAAAGAAGAACTTAAAACTTTCTTAGATTCATGGAAAAACAAAAAAATTCCAGATCAAACAAGAGTTCCTTTATTTAATTTTATTATGAATAAATGCAATATTAAAGCTTTAAATCTTGAAGATGACATGGCTCTTCCATATCATATTCCAATGCCAAGAATAAATCCAGAGCAGCAAGGGCAGGAGCCAAATTAATATCTATTTAATTAATTTTTTCAATTTCCCAAATTCATATTCTTTCCCATTTTTTTCATCATAAACAACAACCTTAAATATCATTAAATCTTTATTTGGAATAATAAAAAATTCATGTGTTCTAACCCCCTTATTCCTCAGAAGGTATTCTCTTTTATAATCTTTATTAATTAAATTTCTCAAATCATAACCATATCCCATAGGGCTAAAACTAGGCAAAATATAGACAATAAAACCTTTCCAATTACCACACAAAAAACATTTATATTTTTCTTTTTTATACTTATCATTAAGAATTATAGCAGGATGTAAATGTCCCAAAATTAAAATATCTTTTTTATGTGCTTGTTTATTTGTCTGTTTAATCACGCCCCCATTTGTCTTATTCTCTGTCTGTCTGTTTGGTTGTTTAAACAACTGTCCAAACATCTTATTTCCATGTAAAAACCAAATATTTAAAACCTTATCATCAATCTTTTTCTTAATCTTATAATAATCTTTTAATTTAATCTCTCTTTTTTTTAATATTGGTTTTAATATATTATCATGATTTCCTTTAATTATAATAATATTCTTCTTACTAACTTTTTTAATTAAATAATCTAATAATCGCAAAATATCTCTCCATTCATTATCACTTATACCTTGAAAATCATACTTAACATCACCTAATAAAATAATTTTCTTAACTTTTATTCCATCTTCTTTCAAATTCAAAAACACTCCTTCTAATTTTTCTATAATCTCATCAATTATTCCAAATCCTTCATATCCTAAATGTAAATCTCCAATTACAAGAATATCTTTTATTAACAAGCAATTGTTGAGGAATTTAATTTGTAGATTTTTCATTTCATCTCCTATCTATCTCCTTCATAACCTCTTTATGCATCCTCTTCAAAAACTCAATTTTATCTTCTATTTTTAATAAATCAGAGTGTCCTTGCAACATAAGATTCAAAGCAAAAGGACTTGGCAATTTTGTATTTATCTTTTCAATCTTAACTCTTCCTTCTTTTAACCATTCTAAAACCAACTCAGCATTCTCAATATCCATTAAATCTTCTAAAACCTCACGCCTTGCTTCTTTGAGTAT
>CAYRKK010000024.1:0-13881 GCA_964424875.1 Candidatus Woesearchaeota archaeon | reverse complement strand
ATGTGATATTTGTATAAGGAGGGCAGTTTAGTCCGGAATTACACTAATCACCAAACTTATTTATTAAAACTATCTGTTTTCTACTAAGCTGTACACTTTTAAACCTATTAACAAACTAAAAATAACCTAACTTTTTTCAATAAATTACTAATAGTTTTAGGAAATGTAGAATTTCATTAAAACCAGGTTTAGAAAAGTTTTATTAATCCAAATGTATTGTATATTGTATGTTATATATAATAGGTTTAGGTTTGAATGTGAAAGGAATTAGTAGAGAAGGACTTGAAGTTATTAAAAAATGTTCTAAGATTTATTTGGAAAATTATACTGTTGAGTTTCCATATTCTTTGAAAGAGTTGGAAAAAGTTGTTGGGAAGAAAATTATTGAACTAAATAGAGATGAAGTTGAAAGTGAGAAGTTGGTTAAAGAAGCTAAAGGGAAAGATATTGTTTTGTTAATTTATGGAAGTCCATTATTTGCTACAACTCATATGAGTTTAGTTAATGATTGTAAAAAATCAAGAATTAAAGTTAAGAATATTTTTTCAGCAGGTATTTTTGATGCTCTTGGAGAAACAGGATTGCAATTATATAAATTTGGAAAAATATCGTCTATGCCAAAATGGGAGAAAAGTTATGAACCTTATTCATTTTTAGAATTTGTTGAGCAAAATCAAATAATAGAAGCTCATTCTTTGATTTTAATGGATATTTGTTTAGATTTTAAAGATGCTTTAGAACAATTAGAAAAAGCTGTTGAAAAAGAAAGTTATGATATAAAAATAGATAAGATTTTAGTTTGCTCGAAATTAGGAAGTGAAAAAGCAAAGATTTTTTATGGGGATGTTAAGAAGTTTAAAGGGATTGGAAAAAAGATTAAAGCTCCTTTTTGTTTTATAATTCCTGGAAAAATGCATTTTATGGAAGAAGAGGTTGTTAGGGGTTTTGGGGTTTGATGAATTTACAATTAATAAAATTATAAAGAAAAGTTAGGGTCAATATGTTCTGGATAAAATATCTGGGGGTTATCTTCTCTTAGTTTTTCGTATGCCACTTCAAAAGCTTTTTGAATTGGTGAATCTCCATTACCATATGCTGAATTAAACAATGTAAAAAAACTTGGAGTGTCTAAAGGAAATCTCTGTTTATGAGAGGTATGATCTTTATCTGAAGAACAGAGAGTTACTGGAAAGTTATTAGTGGGCAATCTGCCCTGTAATCCTTTTAGAATTTTTCCTGCATAACACATATTAAGAAGCAAAAAATCTGTAGGAACATTATTTAAAAATTCTTCTAAATCTTCTGTATGCAATATTTCTGATTCACGATTATTTGTTAAATAACAAGGCCTTGGGTATATTTCTCCATTTTTATTTTGATGAGCTATGATATATGCAATAAACTTATCATCAGGTTTAACAACTTCCTTAAGATGTTCTTGTAACATTTTAAAAACAAATTTAGAAGGAGCTCCATCATTTTTAAAATAAGGTTTTCCATTTTCATCTTGAATTTTTTCAGGAGTGTTAGAAAGAAAATAGATATTTTCAGGAAAATAATCTCTTTGAATTAAAAAATTATATGTCTCTCCCAACTCTCTTGATATTAAGGGGTCTTCTTCATGGTGTGGCGAGCATAAAACAAGGGCAACTTTTTTAGGAGAATTATTTTGAGGTGCAAGAGATTCATTTCTTATTCTTTGTTCTAATCTAGAGGAATCAACAGGTAAAAGCTTTAGTCGAGTAGGTGCACAAGAAGCTCCTAAAAGGGGAGTTGCAACTATTCCTGTTAAACATTTTAAAAAATTTCTTCTAGTTATTGGTTCTTTTCTCATAATCTCTGCAAATTCTTATTGTTTATAAATCTTTCCATTAGTTACTACTTATTAGTTGCAATATTAAATTAAGTGCAATAATCTTTAAAAACTCTTTTTTGTTTTTAATAAAATGGCTGTGAAACTTAGAAGAAGAAGTTTAGGGAATTTTGATTCTTTTTTCATGGCTGAAAATTTTTTGAAAAGAGTTGTTTGGATGGGCAAAATCCAATAAAGAGAAATACTTAAAAACCCTTTAATCTTAAGTTGTTTTAATAAAATGGCTAGTAAAATAATCTCTAAGATTGGAATTATTTCTATTATAGCTAGCATTATAATTATTATTATATAATTGCAAACTCGATTTTCTGAGTTTGCGTGGAGTTTTAAATGAGTTTAAACTTTAATCTACAAAAATAAAAAACAAAGAAAAATTAAAATGAACATAACAGATCTAAACCCAAACGAAATACCTTTAGCATCCACTTTAATTGAAAATGTTCATGGAAAAACCCCTTTAGTTTCTTACGGAAAAATCCATTCAGATGGATATAATGTAAATTTATATGTTAAAATGGACACTTTAAATCCAGGAGGATCTTTCAAAGATCGCGGAAGTTTATATTTTGTTGCGAAGGCGGTTGGAAGAGGAAAATTAAGAAGGAGAGATACAATTGTTACTGCTTCTGCTGGAAATCATGCCAAAGGTGTTGCAAAAGCTGCTCGTGATTATGGATTAAACTCTGTTATTTTTATGTCTGATCAGACTCCAAGAACTAAAATTCAAGGTACAAAAAGATTAGAAGCTGATGTAAGATTAATTGATGGTGATTACCATGAAGCAGCAAAGCAAGCTGAAGAATTCTCTAGAGAAAAGAGAATTACTTATATACCTGCTTATGAACACCCAGACATTATATTAGGACAATCAACTGTTGTAACTGAAGCTATAGGTCAAGCATTTTCAGAAAATTTTCATCCTGATTTTATTGTATTTCCCTTTGGTGGTGGAGGGTTAGCAAATGGAGGAGGATTAGCTGCTAAATATTGGCAAGATCATTTTCTTTTCACAAAAGACGGTAGCAGAGAAAAAACCCACACTTACGGTGTTCAATCAGAAAATTTTAATACAATGGTTAGATCATTTCAATCAGGAAGAATAGAAGAATATCAAGAGAGAGGACTGACAATAGCAGATGGTATTAAAGTGCCCCATGCTTCAGAATCTATGCTTCAACTTACTAGATTTTTTATTGAGGATATGTTTGATGTTACTGAAGAAGAAATAAGAACTGCTATTAAAAAAGTATATGAATCTGAAATGATTGCGAGAATTAAACAACTATCTCCTGAAAAATTATTGGAATTAGGATTTCGTTCAAACCATATTCAAGGTTTAGATAAATTAAATATAATAGAAGGAGCAGCAGCAGCTGCTTTTGCATGCGCATTTTCTAAAGATAAAATTCCCTATGAACAATTAGCTAAAGAAGTTCATCCAAGAAAGGAAATAAATGGGATTATTATTGCTTCTGGAAATAATATTGATCAAGGATTGCTAGAGGAAATTGTAGGATAAACTCAAAAACCCTAAATTTAAAAACACTAAACAATAAAAGATAATATGGAAAATACAAATAAATCAGAAGAGCAAATACTTGAATTTTGGAAAAAGAAAAACATATTTGAAAAACTAAAAAAGAAAAATAAAGGAAAGAAAAAATATAGTTTTTTAGATGGACCAATAACTGCAAATAATCCTATGGGAGTTCATCATGCATGGGGAAGAACATATAAAGATTTATTTCAAAGATTTAAATCAATGCAGGGTTATGAATTAAGATATCAAAATGGTTTTGATTGTCAGGGATTATGGGTTGAGAGAGAAGAAGAAAAAGAATTAGGATTAAAAAATAAAGAAGATATTGAAAAATTTGGAGTTTTGAATTTTGTTAAAGCATGCAGGAAAAGAGTTGAAAAATTTTCAAAAAAACAAACAGAACAAAGTATTAGATTAGGCTATTGGATGGATTGGGAAAATAGTTATTATACTATGACTGATGCTAATCAATTGCATAATTGGTTTTTAATTAAAACTTATTTTAAAAAAGGGTGGTTGTATAAAGGAAAAGATGCGGTTCCTTGGTGTCCTCGTTGTGGAACTGCAAGTTCTAAACATGATATTGCAACAGAAGGTTATAAAGAAGTTTTACATAAAGCTTTGTTTATGCAGTTTCCTGTTAAAGGAAAATCAAATGAATATTTTTTGATTTTTACAACAACTCCTTGGACTGTTCCTGCAAATGTTGCAATTGCTGTTAATAAAAATACAGATTATGTTCTTGTTGAAAATGATGGAATAAAATATTGGTTAGCTAAATCAAGATTAGAAGAATTAAATGGAAAACAAAAAATTTTAGAAACAAAAAAAGGAAAAGAACTTGAAGGAGTAGAATATATAATGCCTTATGCTAGTTTAGAGCCTCAAAAACATTCTCCCCATAAAGTTGTATTATGGGATTTGGCTTCTGAAGAAGAAGGTACTGGAATAGTTCATATTGCTCCAGGATGTGGTGCTGAAGATTTTGATTTAGGGAAAAAAATAGGCTTGCCTGCAATTTCTCCTCTTGATGAAGCAGGAATATATAAAGAAGGGTATGAAGAATTTAGTTTAAAAAAATATTCTGAAGTAAATGAAAAAGTTTTAGAAGATATGGAGCAAAGAAGATTTGTTTATAAAATTGAACCTTATAAACATAGGTATCCTCATTGTTGGAGATGTGGGGAAGAGTTAGTGTTTAGATTAGTTGATGAATGGTATATTAAATGTGATGAGATAAGAGATAAATTAATTAAAGAAAACAAAAAAATAGGGTGGTATCCTGAATATGGAAAAGGAAGGCAAGAAGAATGGTTTAAGAATATGAGTGATTGGTTGATTTCTAGGAAAAGATATTGGGGGTTGCCATTACCTATTTGGGAATGTGAATGTGGCTGGTTTGATGTTATTGGAAGTTTAAAAGAATTAAAAGAAAAAGCAATTAATAAGAAAAAAGTTGATAAACTTCCTGAAATTCATAGACCTTGGATTGATGAAGTTAAAATAAAATGTGGGAAATGTGGTAGAGAAGTTTCAAGAGTTCTTGATGTTGGAGATGCATGGCTTGATGCTGGAATAGTTCCTTTTTCAACTATTGGACCTTATTTAGATGATAAAGAATATTGGAATAAATGGTTTCCTGCTGATTTAATAAGTGAGAATATGCCTGGACAATTTAGAGGTTGGTTTAATGCATTATTTTGGTCATCTATAACTTTAACTGGAAAAGCTCCATTTAAAGCTCTTTTTGGTTATGAGACATTAAAAGATGAAAAAGGAGAAGAAATGCATAAAAGTAAAGGTAATGCGATTTGGTTTGATGATGCTGTTGAGAAAATTGGTGTAGATCCTATGAGGTTGTTATATTGTTTGCAAGACCCTTCTCAAGAATTAAAATTTGGATTTAATGTTATTAAAGAACCAAAAAATAATTTAAATATTCTTTATAATATTAGCAGACTTGTTGAAGATTTTAAAAAAACTAAGATAAATAAAATAGAAGATAAATGGATATTAAGTTGTTTTGAAAATTTAATAAAAAAAGTAACAAATGAGTTAGATGCTCTCCATCCTCACTTGGCAACTAGAGATTTAGTTGATTTTTGGTTAAATAATTTAAGCAGAAGATATATTCAAATTGTCAGAGGTAGAATTTCTGAAAGAGATAAAGAAGCTTTATTTGTTTTAAATGAAGTTTATATTAGACTGCTTAAATTATGTGCTCCAATAATTCCTTTTACAACTGAAAAAATATGGCAGGAACTTGGGGATAAAAAGATAGTCAAAGATGAAAGTGTGCATTTAAGTGATTGGCCTAAGTTTGATGCTGGAAAGGTGGATGATAAACTAGAGCAAGATATGAACATTGTTTTTGAAATAATTGAAAAAGGATTGGCTGCTCGTGATGAAGCTAAGATTGGATTAAAGTGGCCTTTAAGTTGTGCTTATGTTGAGGGTGGTGAAAAGATTAAGGTTGAGCTTTTAGAGATTGTTAAAAAACAGTTGAATGTTAAGAATGTGGATGTTAAAAGTGGAAAAGAAATTTCTGTTGAATTAAATACAGAGATAACTCCTGAATTAGAAGCAGAAGGTTATGCTCGAGAAATTTCACGTAAGGTTCAGGCTGGAAGAAAAAAAGCTGGTTTAGTTAAAAGTGATAAAATTAAATTATGTTTAGAGGTTGATGATAACTTAAAAGAGATACTTGCGAGTCAATTGGATTTTATTAAAGACAGGGTGAATGCTGTAGGAGTTGTTTTTGGTGATGAGAGGTATAAGTATGAATTTGAAGAAAAAATTAAAGATAAAAAAATAAAGATTTTGTTTAGTAAGATTTAAAAGTATTCATGATAGTGGAATATAAAAATTATTTAAGAATCAAAAGAATTATAAAATTCCTCTTTTTTATTAATTGATGAAAAAAGATGAAAGAGTTGTTTACTTAGATAAAAAAGAAGATATAGATAATATTATTGAATTGTTAAATAAGTATTCTTTTGATGAGTTAAAGAAATCAGAATATTACAAAGAATCATTATTAGTCAAAGGCACTGATGAAAGTGTACTTAAAAAAATATATCCTCAATTTTACAGAATCAAGTTAATTGGATTAAGAAAGAGAAGAAATAATAATGAAAATTATGATGTATACTATGAATTAGATCAAGGATATGCAGTTGTCTTTGCTATAGATATACAAAAAGAACCTCCTGAACTTATTAATGGTTTTCTTTTTCATAAGAATCTAAGAAAATTCATAGAATATGTTTTTAAATATGTGCATATTGAATAGTCTTAATGGGCACGTGAATTAAAGGCACTTTTTGTTCAACCTCTTTGGTTACTAAGTTAAGCCCTATATAAATAAAATCTCTTTTAGGTTTAACACTTATCTCCACTCTTTTTATTTCTTTAATAACCCTTGGATTAATTCCAAGTTCTTCAAAATAGTTTGTAACATCCATTATCTCAATACCAACAATTTTTCCATCTTCAGTAACACTAAAAACAAAATCATCAAATAGAAAATTTTTTTTTACGATATCATTTTCATCCCTTTGAGAAACAATCAAATTATCATATTCTTCATCATAATGAAAGTTTTTATTAAGTTCCATCTTATTATATAATTTTTAGATAATTTAAAGGTTTTGGTAATGTGGGTTTGAAGAAAAAATTAAAGATAAAAAAATAAAGATTTTGTTTAGTAAGATTTAAATACTTAAACATATTCTTTATTGTATATATTCAAAGAGATGTGATAAAAAGACATATTGTCGACGATATAACTTGGATATTTTAATACTATGTTTAAATGACGAAAACATTTAAATACTACTAAAAAATTATAAATATAGGAAAGAAAAAAGATGATAGTAAAAGATGAGTTTTTAAGTAGGCTGAGAAAAATTTTTGACCTTAATTTGTATGAAGTAAAAGTTTGGACTGCTTTGCTTTCTAGGGGAGTGAGTACTGCAGGAGAATTAAGTAATATTTCTGATGTTCCAAGAAGCAGAACTTATGATATTCTTGAAACTTTAGAAAAAAAAGGATTTATTGTAATGAAATTAGGAAAGCCAATAAAATTTGTTGCATTAAAACCAGAAGAAGTTATTGAAAGAGTTAAAAAGAATTTAGTAACTGAAGCAGGTGAGAAGAGCAAGAGATTAGATAAATTAAAAGGAGAGGATATTTTAGGAGAGTTGAATTCATTATTTACTCAGGGGATTAAATTTGTTGAACCTGCTGATTTATCTGGAAGTGTTAAAGGAAGGCAGAATGTTTATAATCATTTAGATATGATGATAAGAGATGCTGAAAGCACAATTACAATTGTTACAACTGGTCCTGGTTTAAATAGAAAATTAGAAGCTTTAATGCCTGTTTTAGAAAAAGCAAAAAAAAGAGGAGTTAAAGTGAGGATTGCTGCCCCCATTGATGAGACTAATAAAGTGATTGCAAAAGATTTAAGCAAAGTTGCCGAAGTTAAAAATTGTCCTAAAATGAGGGCAAGATTTGCAATTGTTGATTCTAATCAGTTATTATTTATGGTTTTAGATGATGAAAAAGTTCATCCTAATTATGATGTTGCTATTTGGCTTTCTACTGATTTTTTTGCAGCTGCAATGGAGCAATTGTTTGAGCTGGCGTGGGGCGGGTTTAAATCTATTTAAGAAAATAAATAACATGAAGGTTTGGGATTCTAGGAGAGAGATATTCTGATATTGAGATTTGAATGGGTAGAGAGGATTTGAGAATAAGTGATGTTAAATTTAAAGGTTTAAAAATTTCTCAAGAATATTTATATAATAGTTTTTCTTTGATTTATAGATATGAAAAAGAAAAAGAGGGATGGATTAAGATTGATGAGAAATAAGATTTTTTTATTTTTAGTGATTGTTGTAGTTGTTTATATTATTTTTGTTAGTACTTTGTATTATTTTAGTGAGAAAGAGGAAGAAAAAGGGATGGGAAGTTTTATTATTAATCCATTTAAAGTTTTTTTAGATTTTGGAAGTTTGAGTGATTTTACCAGTGAAATTAATTTAATTGATAATCCTGATTTTGAAAATGATGTTGATGGGGATAATTTTCCAGATGATTGGTTTTTAAGAGATGAAGGTGAAAAAAGTAAATGGGTTTTAGATTGTACTGAGAGTTATTCTGGAAGTTGTTCTGCAAAACTTAATGTTTTTGAAAATTTAAATGAAGGGGAAGTCGGAGATGTTTTAAGAACAAGGAGATATTCTCTTGAACCTAATAAAATATATTATCTTTATTTTTGGACTAAGAAAAAAACTGGAGATGAAAATAAAGGACCTCAATTTACTCTGGTTTTAGAAGATGAAAGAAATGAAGTATTAGATACAAAAAGTATTAATAGGAGATTTAATAATGAGAATTGGATAAAGCATCAGATTAGATTTGAAACAGGTGATAATATAAAAAAATTTAGAGTTTATTCCAGAGCAGTTGGGACAAAGAGTTTGGAATCTTGGTTGGATAATTTAAAATTAAAAGTAATTGATGAAGAAGCAGAGATTCCTAGGGTAAATGCTGTTTATACTGCTGAAAGTTTATTTAATGAAGAAAAAGTTGACGAACTTATGGATAAAGAAATTAATACTTTTTTAGTTAAAGGAGGATATGAGAACAACATTGATTATTCAGGTTACATAGATAAAGTTCCAGATTCTGTCAAAAATAATGCCAGATTAGCAAAACAAAAAAATATAAATTATTTTCAGGCTATTAATTTTGTTCATAGAGTTGATGATTCTATCATAACTGATAATTATGTTGTTTATTCTGATGGCAGAGCAGGGAAGCATGTAACTCCTTTTGATGAAGTTTATTGGAATCATCTTAGTGATTTAATTGTTAATTTAGCTAGACTGCCTGTTAGTTATCCAAATGATTATCAAATAAATGGGGTATATTTTGATTTTGAGTTATATAAAAATGAAGATAATGGTGAGCCTAGAAAATTTGATAAAACATGGGGTTTTGAAGATACTACATTTAAGGATTATTTAGTTAATAGAGGTATTGAATATTGGAGCTCTCCACCAAAAAATCCTAGTCAAAGAGCTGAAAGATATTCTTGGCTTGAGACAAATGAATTATTAGAAGATTATTATTCTTATCTTGAAAATATTATTAGGGGATTTGCTGAAGAAATGAAAAATAGAGTAAGAGAAGTTAATTCTGATTTTTTAATTAGTTCTTATCCTTCTCCTCTTCCTGTTACAAAATATTTACCTTCTATTTTTAATGGATGGAGTAGTGAAGATTCTCCTGCTGTTATATGGGGTACTGAGACTTATTATGGTGGTGAACTTCCAAAACTTTTAGAACAAAATAGATTGCCTCAAGGATATTATTATTTATATGATTTATATGGAGAAGAAATATATGCTTATTATATTAGTGGTTTGGTTGTTATGGGAGAATATTATTCTGTAAATAATTTTGCATATAATCTTTATAAAATAGGCACTAAAACAAATGGTTATTGGATGTTTCCATCATATTCTTTTACAGAATCTTTTAATGAGCTTGGGGAGGATTATCATTTGAGATGTTATGATTCTATAAGAAATATATTATATAAATGTGAAGAATATGAATATCCTAAAATAGTTGAAGATTATTATAATGAGTTGGTTGTTGCAAATTCTGAAATAAATAAATTTGTAGAGAGTAATACTTATGAAACATTTCTTAGAGAAGAGCCAGAACCTTTAAGAGAGTGTTCTAATGGACAGAGTTTGCAGTGTGGTTCAGATATTGGAGAGTGTGATTTTGGAATTAGAAATTGCATTAATGAAGAATGGGATATATGTGGAGGAGATGTTGAACCTGTTAATGAAATTATAGATGGATTAGATAATGATTGTGATGGGGAGGTGGATGAAGTGAGTGGGGGAAGTATCCCAGTAATAACTTATGTTGGAGATATTCCAGATGTAAATCCTATTGAAGGATTAACTGTTCCTGTTGATTTTGAATTTATTGTTCAAGATAATGATGGAGTTAGTGATTTAGATGATAGTAGTGCAAAAGCTAAGTTTGTAAAACAAAGTGGGGGAATAAAAACAGGAAATTGTATAAGGATTCAAAAGGTTGATGAATATTCTGTTAAGTATTCTTGTACAATAAATATGAGATATTATGATGAACCAGGAGAATGGAAAATTTATGTAGAAGTTTTTGATTTTTCAGAAAATAAAGCAAGTGATGAAAGTAAAAATTTTTATTATAATGAATTAACAGGGTTTTCTATTGAATCAAATTTTCTTAATTGGGAAACAGTTGGTTTTAGAGGGAAAAATGTTATTTTAAATGAACCTGTTATTGTTCATAATACTGGTAATGCAGATATTGATTTATTAAAAATCAAATCTTATGATTTAAAGGGTGTCGAGGATAAGAGTTATTCTTTTGATGTAGGAAGTTTTTCAGTTAATATTGTTGAAGAATGTGAAGGGATAGTTTTAGTTAATGATAATGTTGTTGATATTATAGGTTCTAATATTCCTGTTATAGAGGAATTTGGAGTGGGGATAGAAAAAATTTATTTTTGTTTAGAAGAAGTTCCTTTAGGATTAAAAAGTCAAGAATATGTTAGTGAAGAGGGGAAAAAGTGGGTTGTGGGGATTTGAAATATTAATTTATCATAGGAAAGTTTTTTAAATAAGATATTCTAATTAATATTATGATTAATAAAAAAGGTGTTTTAATAATTGTAATTTTAATGATTTCCATATTAGGTGTTAATGCTGGTTTTTTTGATAAGATTACTGGAAAAGCTTTAGAAGAAGATGTAGATGTTAGTATAACTATTGGAAATGACCCCCCAGTTATTGTTGAGGTAAATCCTCCGACAGTATTAGACCTTAGTGAAGATGGTTTTACAAATATTGGTTTTAATTTTATTGTTTATGATCCTAATGGTGTTAATGATTTAGATGATAGTAGTGTAGTTGGGAATTATTATTGTTCTGATAATACTCCTAATAATTATGATACTCGAAGAGTGGGTATTTGTCGAGTTGAATCTGGTGATGAAGAATTAGATGGAACATCTTGGGATTATGCAGGAGAGTTTGTAAGAAGATATTCTTGTGATGTTGATATGTATTATTATGATGATGCTTTTCCAAAAGATAGTTGGGTTATAGAAATAGAAATAAAAGATTCTGGAAATAATCTTGTTACAAATAATGAGATTAAATTTGCTCCAAATGAAATGAATGGTTTAAAGGTTGATAGTAGTTTGGTATCTTGGACTCCATTATCTCCTGGTAGTATTGGAGTTGCAGCAGAAAGTCCTATAAAAATCTATAATACGGGTAATGCTTATTTTGATGGGAGTAGTGATGCATATAGGCTTAAAATTACAGGTTCTAATCTTTATGGTGTAACAGATAATACTCAGTATATTCCTGCTATTAATTTTAAAATTAATAATAATGTGTTTACAGATTGTGCAACAGAAGGTATTGGATTGCAAAATCTTGTGCAGGTTATAATGCCTGTGATTAATTTAAAAAATGGAGATAATCTTCAATCAGGACATGCAGAAAGTGAAGTTTATTTTTGTTTAACTCAACTTGATTCTGGATTAAGTTCACAAGAATATTCAACTACAGTTATAGGAACAGGAGAAACAGGAGAAGCTCCTTGGAAAATAGGAATGTAAATTTTAAGAAACAAATAAAAAGGAAGAGTGTTTTAAAATAAAATGAGAAGAGAAAAAATGAAAAAGATATTAGGGGTAATATTTGCTATTAATTTTGTTATTTTAGGATGTTATTTAATAAATGCTGTTGCTGTTTCTGGAGCTTATTCAAATAGAATACCTTTAGAAATTTCTCCAGGAGAAACAAAATCAATAACATTTGTTTTGCAAAATATGGCTGATGAAAGTGATGTTAAATTTAAAGGTTTAATTAGTGAAGGTTCTGAAATAGTTCAAATTACTGATTCAAATACAGAATATTTAGTTCCAGTTGGCTCTAATGATATTCCTGTTAAATTAAGTGTTGAAGTTCCTTCTAGTGCTGAAATTGGTGTAGAGTATCAGATTAAAATTGAATTTGAACCTGTTTCAACAGGTAATGAAGATGAAGGTATGGTTCAGATTATGAGTGGATTATCAAGATATTTTATTGTCAAGGTTGTTGAAAAATCTGAAGAAGAATCTCCAATGACTAAGGGCATGATTGTATATATTGGGATAATAATAGTTCTTTTGTTGATGATTCTTTTTTTAATTTTTTATATATTAAAATATAGGATTGGGAAGAAAAAGTTATTGAGGAAATAGATTTAAGGTTAAAGTATCTTGCCAATCATTGTGGATAAGGAAAGTTAATTGAAGATTAATTGGGGAGAGGCTCTGCAAGAGCCGAACTCTTTATCCGCTGTTAAGTTGTCCGAAGAAATCTTTGATTTCTGAGAATGCAATGTGACCGAGCGAGTGAAATGAACGAAGGAGTCGTGATTGCCTAATTCTAGGGTGGGAAAAAAGAAAGATTTAATTACAGATTTCTAAATTAGCTGTATCGCATTTATTTTGACAACAAATAGTTAAAATATCTGATTTATCCCCTCTTAATTCTCCTCCAGTAACCATATGTAAACCAGAATCTTCAATACCTTCAACATAGGGGCTAGGGGTAGGAATTTTATTTAATGCAAATCCTCCTATAGCATTTGGTCCAATTTTTAATACACAATCATCACTAGTTAATTTTATTGAATTTTTTCTTGTCCTCTTAACATCCACATCTATTGTTGTCTGTACAGTTATATCTCTGAAATTATCATTTGCTGTTTTTGTACAATCTCTATAAACATTTGTAATCTCTAGTGAATTTATCTTTATTTTCTGGGGTTCTCCAAAAAAGTTTTTTACTAGAAAGAAACCTCCAATAACTAATATCAATACAATAATTCCAATAATCAATCCTCTTTTCATAATTTAGTATATGAAGATTCACTATATAAATCTTTCTTCAAATGAAGGGTTTGTGCAATCCACGGACATATGTCGTACCCTTTTTACACTTAAATTTGAGAATTTTATTAACTCAAATTATTTAATTATTAGTAACTCCTAAACATTTCCAGCTATGAATGTGAGCATCTTATATGAGAAATTATCAGATATCAAGGGTAAGAAGATTCAGGTTGGACTTGTCCTCCTGAATTTTATTTTAAAACTAATTTTTATTTTTACTTACGACATATGTCGGTGGCTTCTACACTTCAAATGAAGGGTTTATCAATAAGCAATCACTATTCGATTTATCATATGATGAACTCCTGTTTGTTTAATTATTATATTTATTGATTTTTCAAGGAGGTTTTAAGAGGATATTATTTCTGGATAAAACATTAAATAGAAAACAAGCTCCATCCCAAATTAATTGAACTCAATTAATTTATTATTTCTAATAAT
>CAYRKK010000023.1:0-14226 GCA_964424875.1 Candidatus Woesearchaeota archaeon | reverse complement strand
GGGGCTAGTCTTTAAATGATTAGCCCTTTTTAGAATTCTATAGGTTATATACTATGAATTAATTATGGCAAGTTATAATCCATTTCAAGATATGGGAAAAGCTCTTGATGAAAAAATTCGAAATTTAAATCAAAGAGTAGAAAGAATTAGAAATCCAAATATGACAGATAGTGTAAGACCTAAAAACATTCATCCTTACCCCCATCTTTCAGATTTAAGAACTCAACCAGCAGGTGATTTCAGATTTGAATATTTAATCCCTAGTCTTTAATTATCTCTACTTCCTATTTCTAAAACCACCCATACCAACTTAAAACCAAAATCCCTACAAATCCAATTAAAAATCCAGGAGTAAACGGAATTCCATATTTAACAAAGATTTTTCTCCTATACTTTCTTTTAATCAAATCCAACTCTTTTCTTGAAACACCTTCCCAATTTTTCTTTATCTTTTTTCCATTAATAAAAATATCCTCATACAACCAATCCCCTTCAGTAAGTTTCTCAGGAGAAATTTCTTTAACCATGCAACTTTCTTCAACAGATTTTGCAAAAACAAATAAAAAAGGAAATAATAAAAAAACCAATACAATTAAACTAAACTCCCAACCAATAAAAAAACTAATTCCAGATAAAACAACAACTACAATTAAAAAAATTAAAAATAGAGTTTTATAAAACTTAACCTGCTTTGCAAATTCCTTGCTAAACCTCTTCCAATTAATAACAACTAAAAACAAAGACCAAATAAAAACATAAATGCTTCCCCCTAATAAAAATAAGCCAATAAACAAACCAAAGATTTTCAAATTAACAATCCAGTCATAACTTAAAGCTAAGATTGCTCCCAAAGCTATTACTAATTTTACATCTCCTCCTGCAAACACCCGAGAATAATAAAATAAATTACCTAATAATAAAAAAATTCCAAAACCAATTAAACCATTTAATAAAAACCAATAATCTCCAACAAAAACACTAACAACAGCCCTATAACCTAAAGCAATTGCAATTAAACTAAAATTCCATAAATTATCAACTTCCCGACGATGCAAATCTTGGAGCACAGCTCCAATAATCCAAACAAGACCTAAAACAATCAAAAACAAGTTTTCATTTGTAAATATCATTTTAAATTAATTTTAAACCAACTTCACCTCTTTAATAAATATCAAAAACAAATCCCACTTATAAATCTTAACCAAAAAATTTATATATCCATAGTAAGTTATATCGTCACTATGGAAACTACAATACAAATCAGTAGAGAACTTTTAGAAAAACTTAAATTAATGAAAATCTATGAAAAAGAAAGTTATGAGGATTTAATCTGGGATTTAATAGAAGACAGATTAGAATTCTCTGAAGAAACAAAAGAAAACGTAAAAGAGTATGAAAAAGATATAAAAGAAAATAAAACTGATAAATTTACAAAATTAGAAGATGTAAAAAAGGAGTTAGAATTAAATGTATGATATTATCTTTTATAACAAAGCAAAAAAACAATTAAAAATATTACCAGAGAATATCCAAGAAAGAGTTCTCAATCATTTAGAGAGAATAAGATTCAGACCATTTAATTTTGTAAAAAGAAAACAAGGAACTCCTTATTATATTCTAAGAATTGGAACACATAGAGCTATTCTAGATATTCAACAAAATAAACTAATAATTTTTATTATTGAATTAGGTCCAAGAGGAAAAATCTACAAAAGATAATTTAATCCACCACTCTTTCTCCTCAACACTATCCCTTCTCTTCCCTCTTAACACTTCTCTTCCCACCACCTTTTTTATACTTATTATATCTAGCTTTAGCTTTTTTATCACACTTGCTTTTTCTTTTACCAGGTGTTGCATAATCCATTTTACAATTAAATAAATTAAAGTTTAAAAAATTATTGTTGAAAAAATATTAATTTAATACTGCTTTTACACAAGTTTCTCCAGATTTAGAATCCTTAACAAGGCCTGAATCAACATTATCTATACTCTTCCATTCTTTATCAGACCCCATTTCATCCTTACGCCTATTAGCCAAGTCTCCATCATTCATCCACTGAACATTACAATTTTCTTCATCCTTACACAAATCCCCTGTTAAAGCCAAACAATCCTTTGCCATAATTACCTCACAATCAACCCTATCACAAATTAACCCAACACCCCTAGACTCCAAATCCTCACAACTCATAGGCTCTCCTTTTTCTTTCTCCTCAAAAATAACATTTCTTTGTCTATTACAATACTCATAATAACTTTGAGTAGTGCAAGCTATCTGACAACTCTGAATAACAGTCTGAACATTAATCTTACCCCCTCCAAAACCAATTACATTTTGCCATAAACTTCCCCAACCAGTTATAAAACCATAAATAAGCACAACTAAAACAACTAAAGCTAAAATAATTATAATAATTGTTCCAATAGTAATCTCAGCACCTTTTTTATTCATTTTAATCCTCTTCTTAATATATTTAACAATCTTCTATTTAAAAACCTTTTCAAAATCCTTTTTATAACTATATGTCACCTCAGCACCAACTCTTTCATCAGGATTGTCATTTTTTACAACAATATCTAAACTTAAAACCAATTTCTCCTCATTAAAATCAATTTTACTTTCAAAATCCTCTTGATTAATCTGCTCTTCTATTTTCTTTAAATCATCAATAGGATATTTTCCTTTTTTATCTTTTAATTCATTCAACTTTTCCTTAAATTTTTTAATAAAGATTTCTTTTCCATTTTCAAACTTTAAATCTTCAACAGCTTTATCAAAAACATCTTGTATATAAAAATCTATTAAAACTTCTTTAACATAAACTTCATCAACATCTGTATGAATATAAATCCTTGCTCTAAAACCTCCTTCTTTAACACCAAAATAAACCAAACTCCAAAGACTTAAACTTACACAAGCTAAAATTAAAATTAAAATTGAAAGTGAAACAGCTTTTTTATTCCAGCTTGCTTTCTTATTCCAATTTCTTTTTTTATTCCAATTCATTCCCATTTTCAAAACCCTCTGCACATTTTTTTAACATTCTAAATTTAATCTCAAAATTTTCCCCCCTATAATTATTTTTATGAATTATTACAGGTGTCCAGTCAAAACCAGTTTCCTCTTCTCTAGAAATCAAAGAATTTTCAGGATAACTTCCCACCCTAAACCCATATTCGCTAACCATTCCCAAAGGAGTTTTAAAACGATACTTTGAACATATCTCTCCAAATTCTTTTTGAACTTTATTTAAAAAAAAACTATCTTCTCCATATTTTCTAGTTATTTCAGCAAGTTCAGAAAAAGCATCTTGACTAAAATCTTCCCTAATTAACTTATTATTTCTTACACTTAAATCTTTATAATTTATTTCTTCAGCCCCAAAAACCTCAATAAAACTCTCTCCTCTATCATTTTTAACCTCAAAATAATCATCTAAACTTTCTTTAATTCCATCAATAATTTTCTTTTCTTCACCATCTACTTCAATTTTTTCATTTAAAAAACTTAAAAACTTTTCATTTAAAATTAAATCTTTAGAACCTTCTTCAACCCTAACAGTTTCACTATCAAAAAAACCAAACAAACCAGATTCTCCAGACATAGCAAAAACACCAAAAAGATAAATTAACATAAAAAAAACAATAAATGAAAATCCAATAACCCATGTAAAAAAACTATCTTCCAGCCCTTTTTTATTCATCATTTTAAATATCTGCTCCTAACTGATTTGATGCAGTTAAAATTTTAATATTATAATCCTTTAAAATTAATTCCCTTTCAAAACATCTAACCTTATCATCCATTTTTAATCCACACCATGTTTCAAAAAACATATTTCCTTGCACAAATGCATCCCTAACAGATTCCTTATTTTTAAAAATCTCTAATTGAAAATAATAATAATTATTATCAATAATTTTTTCTTCTAATCTAGCTTGTTTTAAAATATTAAAATCTTTATCTAATACTTTTTCATTTAAAACACCATTCTTATCAACAACATCAACCAATTTATCAGATAAAATTTTTGCTTCTTCATACCTAATATCAATTTCATGAAAATAAAAAACATAAACACCAATTGCAATACAAACTCCAACAATTACAAAAACTAAAAAAAACATCATACTATCTGCAATTCTATAATACGCTTTTTTATTCATTCTCATTAAAAACTTCCTCCCCTTTATTTTCTTCCCCATCTTCTTTTTCAACAAATTTTAAATAAAGCTTTCTTTCTTTTTTATCTAAACTCCAAACAATATTAACATCATTAAAATAATAAAAATCATAACCTTTTCCATCAACAACTTTAACACTCACTTTATTTTCAGTATTACCTATTTTAACAACTTCTCCACTAAATTTATTTTCTCTTGCAAGATTATATAAATCATAAATATCTAATTTAACTTCTATTCCAGGCTCTGCTTTGTCAATCACAAGTACAATTTGCTTTGCATAAATTTGTTCATATAAAGTAGAACTACTTCCAGCTCTTACAACACCTAAAAACATCATCATTAAAAAAACAACTGCAAATAAAATATAAACTAAATTCTCCATTAAAGGTCCTCCAATTCCTCTTTTTTTCATTTTATCTACAAAATCTTTCACCTTCTTTTAAAAACAAACTAAATCAAGATTATAAATTTAACTAATAATTCATCTTCCAAACCAAAACCCCCAACAACCTGCACTACATACTTTTGATTATTATTATTTTTTTATCCTATCATAAGCAAGAAGGTAGGCTAAAAACATCCCTAACAAGATAAAAAATTAAAAAAGAGAATCCTCTATCAAGGAGCTATTTCAAAACTATAAATTTTCATTTCCTTTAATGTTTTTAAATCAAAGGGATAAATAACAGGAGGAGAATAACTAAAATCTTTTTCAGGATCATCTCCAGGATAAGTATACCATAAAGTAGCACCTCCCAAAGCTAAAGAACCAGCACCAATTGCACTTCCTCCAACCATTAAAATAGCTCCAACAGGAGCACCAACTCCACTTGCAATAAGCAATGCTGCAGGTATTGCAACAGTAGCCCCTCCAGCATAAATCCAACTCTCCAAATCTCCTTTTGGAGACAACTGAGCAATAATTGCATAACCATTATCTAAACTCAAATCCATTTTCCAATCTTTAAATTTTGATTTTTTAAAGTTTTCATCATCACTTTCTTCTTTAAATTTTTCAAAAAGTTTTACAGAATTTTCAGAACTTTTCCAACCAGGATATAAATACTCTAAATAACTTTTCCCTTCACCTGCTTGTTTTTTTTCTAAAGAACCATATATTTCTCCATGACCAATACTTTTAATTTTTTCTTTAGATTCTTTATCAAAAAAAACATTAGAACAAATTAAACCATACGTCTTTTCAGTCCATTTATGAGGCATAAAATTCAGCATACCTTCTCCCAACATTGAATGACAATTAACCATTGATTCACCCAAGGTATCTATAATTTCTTTTTTAGCTTTTGCAACATATTTACTTAATCTAATTTTTTTAACAGGATTTTCTTTTGTTCCTTTTAATCCCTCACAATCTTCTCCAGACATTGTAAAACAAATTATTTCAGTGTCACATTGAAGAGAGATAGCTCTTGCCCCTTCAAGAGGTCCTGTTTTAAAAGTATTTCTATACATAATTGATTCATGACAAGTAGTTCTATCAATAGTATCAGAAAAACCCTGATCATAAAAAACAAATAATAAAAACACTGCAGTAACAATTATAATAGTAAGTCCAATAATTGCAGAAGTAAAAACCCAAGCTCCTCTTCCCAAATTTCTTTTTTTTAATTTTATTTTCATTTTAAAATCCTAACTTATCATGTACAAAATAAACTATCGCCAATATACCCATTCCAACAAAAACAGCAAATAAAATAAATATAATCAACTTTCTCGAAAACTCCATACCTTTTTTATTCATCTTTATTTCTCCTTATTTTAATTACACCATCTTCTTTAGAAATTTTTAATTCTTCAACTTCTTCTAATTCTATTGCATTTTCATAACTTGATGTACTAACTGCACCTCCAAAAGGAACCATCCCTCCACTTTTTTCATAACTATCATCAACCTCAACTTCAAAACTAAAACCCTTACATACTTTCTCACTTTCACAATTAACATCTTTACAAATACACAAACAATCAACAGCACCTCTGCACTCTCCAATAGGAAAATCAGATTTAGGAAAAGTTCTTAAAACCCATGAATTAGGTGGAAAAATAGTCGCGCTTTTTTCATCACCAGATTCTTGAACATCATCTACAACTAATGCAATTTTATCCAACTCTGCTTCAGCTTTTTTTAATGAATTCTCATCACTAAAAATAGTATAAAGACCATAAATTAAAAGCATAAGTAAAAACCCCACTATTACTCCAATAAGTATATTCACAACATGCGACCCCATAAATTCAATTCCCTTTTTATTCATTTTCAACATCTCCTCTTTCTATTCTTTTTAAATATTTTCTTGAAACCTGATTAAGTCTATCAATAAGCCAATCTAAATCAGATAATACCCTTATATCTTCTGCCACAGTGGGATTATAAACAAGATTAACATCTCCAATAACAACATTTAATTTAGCATTCCAAACCCAACTATCTTCCTTATTTTCCAAAATCCTTGTAACAATTACCTTAAGACCTTCTTCAGGAGTTTTTCCATTTAAATCTCTAATAAATTCTTTATTTTTTTCATTAATCCCTTCAAGTTTTTTAAAATTTGGATGTTCCTCATTACTCACTGAAATAAAAATTTCCTTTTCAGTATAATAACCTGCCCACCTACTAACTGCTCCCCACAAACCTTCACCTTCTCTCTCTACTTCTTTAGCCCTCCAAACCCAACCTCTTGGTTTTCCTCCATCAAGATAAACTTTAGGATCATACATAAAATAAATCTCAGGATTACAATCATCTAAAAAAAACAAAATCTCTTCAGGATATTCAATAAAATTTTTTTCATTCCAATTAACAACAATATCTCCTTTATCAAAACTTGGAAAAAAATCTCTTATTGCTCCTAAAACATCAGTAGCAGTAAAACCAAAAACAATTACAACTATCAAAACTCCTATTAAAATAGCTTTAACAATTGTTTCAGTAGTAAGCCAAGAACCTTTTTTATTCATTTTAACCTCCAAATCTCCATATATCTTTTAAATAACTTAACATACCTTCTCCTTTTCCAAATAAAATAACTATTCCAGCAATTACAATAACTAATGTAAGAACAGCCACAATCAACCAAAACAAAACCTCTAACATGGTATTTCCCCTTTTATCACAAACTTTTTTCCCATTCATCATCCTATCCTTCAAAACCCCAACTAACATCCTACCCCTCCACAATCTAATTCATTAACATCTCCAATATTTTTCTCAAACAATTCTAAACAACTAAATTCTCCCTCAGCTTTCTCTCCCTCATTATAATATTTAACATCTTTTTTCTCACAACAATAACTATACTCAGAATCAGAATCAACTAAAATATTACATCCTTTAACAACAGAATCAATATTTGAATAACTAAAATAACTTTTAATTTTCCCAATAAAATCAGATGAACCTGCTGTAAAAAACAAAACAAAAAATAATAATAACATTGCAGCTAGTATCATTATTACAACAGTTCCAATTGCCAACTCAAACCCTTTTTTATCCATCTTTTTCCCCTTACTAATAATAATTTTTATTTATTAAAACTTTCTATAGTGAACTTTAAAATTTTTATTTTCAAAACTTTCTACACAGCTAATCCCCTCAAAGCAACACTTGCCAGCAAAGACAAACTCACAATTGAGATAAAAGCCATAATAATATATAAAATTCCTCCCTTTAATAAACTTCTTGAAATTTCATGTGTCCTTTTTAATTTATCTTCTCCAGAATCAATTATAACCAAAGCTCCTGTTAAAATAAAAATAATCTCAACAATATACAATCCAATAGCAATTTGCATATGATAAGGAGCAATCATATTCTCAACATTGAATAACTGAGTTATATTTCCAATATTTCCCAATCCAGTAACAGCACTATCTCCTCCCAACTCAGTCATAATTCTTAACTGCCCTAAAATTCCAGTTATCATTGCAGATAAACCAACAACAATTCCAGCTAACAAAGGTGCTAAAAAAGTCATATTACTCCTCATATCACTAACAACCTCTGCAAGTAAATCCCTTAATCTTTCATTAATTTTTTGAATATTCCTAACATATTCAGAAATACTCATTAAACTTTGAGCAGCAACACTTAATCCTTTTTTAACACTCTCAATTAAAATTCTCATGCTTGTAGCAATTAAATTACTTGGATAATAAATCAATGCTCCTCGACGAGGATCAAAAAGAGCACTTTCCAATCCCATCCCCATTGACTGTATATTTGAATTAACAATTCTAAAAAAATCAGATGTCTTCTGCCCTTTTGTAGATTCAGCAACTTTAACAAATGCAATTTCAGTAGGAACACCATCTCCCAACCTATTACCTAATGTAAACAAACTACTATTAAATTCTTTTTCCAAATCTTCTGTCATATCTCTTGATTTAATTAATTCTTTAGTTCTTTTTGAAAAAGAGATTATAAAAAAAAGCGAAATTGAAAATGGAATAAACAAACTCAATAATAAAGCAAAAGTCCCAAAAGGCCCTGCTTTTCCATCTAAAGTTTCAATAAAATTAAACAAACTTCCTTGACCAAAAAAACCCAAGCCAAGTTCTGAAAGAGTATAGTCTTGCTCTAAACCTATCCAAGCAGGAAAAGGAGTATAACCAAAAATCAAAGGCAATAAACCAATTAATAATAAAGGAAAACAAATCAAACCTGCAATTAAATAAGGTTTTTTTGATTTATATAAATAATAATTAGGATTCTTTTCTAATAATCCAGATTCTCCATAACCTCCTGGTCTTTTCAGCAAAACTTGCTGTGTTAAATAAAAAACAAAAAAAGGAATAATTAAATTAAAAAAAACAAAAACATGATAAGATTTTATTGCTCCTCCCAATAATGTAGAAGCTAAGGGCAATAATGCTAAACCAAGAGTTGGAAGAACAATTCCCAACATATACAAATTTGTTAAAGGAGATTTTATTGAATGAGTGTATTTCAACATTCTTTCATAAACACCATCTAAAATAACCTTTAGAGCTCTTTCTAAAATCTGCACTCTTCTTGCCTCATTTGGTTCATATAAACTGCTTTCTATTAAATGAAAACTCTCAACAAATTCAATATTTGAATCTTTCCAAAATTCCAAATAATTATCCAAACTATCTTTTATTGTTGAAAATCTTCCTGTTTCAACATCCCACATAATTTTCTTAAAATCCAAAGCCAAAGGAGCTTCTATATGCTGGCTAACAAAACTAATTGCCCTTTCTAAATTACTTGTATGCTTCATATAAATAACAGTATAAAGAACAGCAGGAACCATTTGACTGCTTGCTTTTAATTTCCATTTAATAGCTAATCTCGACGGCATTGAATAAAAATAATAAAATAAAAAAGAACTTGCTATAAAAATCAAAAACAAAAAAAACAAAGGAAAACTTTCTATGCCAGGACCTCCCTTAATAAGCCAAATAGCAACACTTGCCAAAACACCTAAAAAAAAGAAAATAATGCAACTTATAACAGCCAAGCCAACAACCTCTCCTGGTTCAGCACTTAAATGAGCAGTTTCTAAAAATTTCTTTATTCTAATTTCATCTTTATTAGAAATCTTAAACTTAATAATTCCTCCAAGACTTTTAACCCATTTTTCATATTTCCCCATCTCAGGCATCATGTCTTTTTTAAAATTAGTATAATCACTAGATACCTGAGAAACATCTACACTTTTATCAGCATTTATCTCATCTCCTATTTTCCTTGAATATTTTACTAAAACATCTTTTACATCCATTTTCCCCTCTTTTTATAATAATCTATAACAATTAATAGAAATAATGATTAATAAAACTTCTGTCTTATCAACAAACCTTCAACATCCTTGCAAAATAATGCCCTAAACTCAAATGAATATCTTCTAAAAAACCATAATCCTCAGTTCTAACTAAAACATAATCATCAACAACATCTAAAATCCTCCCACCATCAAAACCTAAAATTCCAACTCCTGCTCCTTGATTTTCACAAGCATATTTTAAAGCTTTAACAACATTCATTGAATTACCACTTCCACTTATTCCAACAACAACATCTCCTTGCTTCATCAACACTTTTAATTGTTCAACAAAAATATCATCATAACTTATATCATTACCTAAAGCAGTAATAACAGAAATATTTGTTAAACTAACTGCTTTCATACCTCCAATTTTCATTAAATCATTAACCCAATGTTCACAAGTTGAAGCACTCCCCCCATTTCCACATAAATAAACAACCCCTCCATGCAACTTACACTCTTTCAAAACATTTAAAATTTTATTCACCTGATTCTTATTCAAATTATCAATTACTTGTTTTAAACCATTATAATATTTTTCAAAACTATCTTCTTTTTTAACTCCATTAACATCATCAAATCCTTGTCTCTCTAAACTTTCTTCCATTTATTTCTAAAAAATTAAGAATTAATAAATATATTGTTGATAAATTATAATTATCAAAAGTTCGATAAAAAGGTGTTAAACTCAATATTATTTCGTACCTCCTCTAAATCTCTCTAAGGCAGAATTATACATCCCTTCTGTAATGGTATAATTCTCGCCACAAATTGGACACATGAGTTTTATCCCTTCCCACCTAATAAAATCAGATACGGATTTATTCAAGTATATTAAATGATTCCTATTTCTTTTTTTATTATCAATATCTATTGCTTCCAATTGTTCAGGAGTGAGATCTTGTGATTCATCTAAATTTACTTCACATCCATCATCTACTATGAAATGAATCCCAGACTCTCCTGTTCTATCTTGAACAAATCTTATACTCAATGCCATAAATCCCTTTAATAAAACTCCTTTAAAAATATTTGGAAGGTACTTGCATAATGCTTCTTCACAAATTTTTCAAATTTGCTCGACTCTAGCGAGGCGTTGAACAGCGGTTTAACAGTTCAAAATCTTGCAGGTTTCTCCACCCAAATTCCCTTCGGGAACTTTCGATAACATCATGTTAAATTCATTAAATCCTTAATCCCAAAAATAATAAATAACAAAATTATCCCTTAGATTTTCCTATTCTCAATTAAAAATATCATCCCCAAAAATATTCAAACTCTCCATCCTTTCACCTCATTCTTCAACCACTTCTGCCACATTGGAAAAACAATTTTACTTAAAGGCAACCCTATCTCCTCCTGAACATCTTTAGAAAACTGGTGAAACATATTATTACTTAAAGAATTAAACTCTGCTTCTAAAATTTCAGGTTTTTTAATTTTCTCTGAAATATCAACAATCTCTTTTTTAATCTTACCTCTTAATAAAATATTATCATAAACAGCATCCCAATCTCCAGCCCAACCTTTAACATTTGCTGCAATTGATTTTATTACTTCAGAATCCCCATTAATCAATTCTTCTGTTGGCTCAAGTTTGTCCTTGTCAACATCATATTTTAATAAATCAACAAAACCTCCTTCTTCTTCAGGATCTTTAGTCCAATGTTTTCTAACTTCTGCTAATTGAATAACTCTTTTTATTGAACTCATACCATCAGGAGTTTTAACAGGATTAGCAACAATAACACAATCAGTTGCTTTAAAACTAGTGACAGGAACTCCTAAATCATTAACAACTCTGTCAAAAACACCATAGGGTGAAGCACCATGAATTGTTCCTGCAACAACATTTGCTAAAGCACCAATTCTCATTGCTTCATAAAGAGCTTTTGCCTCCAAAGACCTCACCTCTCCAACTATTAATGAAGAGTCTCCTAGTCTTAAAGAAGCCCTAATACCTTCATCAGCACCAACCTCTGAACTTTCTTTTAACAAACTTCCTCTAACTTTCATTCTCTGAATATCATAATTCAATTTCCTAAGAGCTTCCACAGGTAATTCTAAAGTGTTATGGGCAATTATATTCTCACAAATAAAATTCTCACAACCAGGAACAGAAATATCATAAACAAACTCTTCTCCAAAAACCCTCTTAACACTTTTAACTTTATCCCAAAAAATATCAGACTTAACTAAATCTCTTAAAGGATCAATTGGATTAGTAATTCCTCTAGGAACTAATTCAAGTAATTTTCCTAATTGATTTCTACCAATATTATTCTTCCTTGTTATATAATCATGTTTATTAAAATTCTTTCCTAAAATTTCATTTAACTCATACTTAACTTCTAAAGAAAGAGGAACAATATCGGAAGTATCATGAGTAGAAACTCTTGAACATAGTTTTTCCAATTTTTCTTGTTTTGAATTAACCAAAAAACCCACCTTCTCCTTAAAATAATTAATCATTTTTGTATTTCCCAATCTGCAATTAATCGTCTTATCCGATTCTCTAACAATATGAGAACTTCTTAAAATAATTCCAAACCTTAATAACAAACTAGCAATATCATCAATTAAATCTTTTGAACAAATTGAAAAAACAATTTCTTTATCAGAAGCGCAACCATCTCCACTGAAAAAACCTTGCAATAACCATCCAATTTGTTCATCAGACAAATTATATGCCCAACTAGAAATTTTTTTAGTATAAGAATTACCAACAAGCCCAAAAACTTTTTGCATAATTTCTTTTAACAAAACAGAATTTAACATTAAAGAAAATCCATCTGTATGCATTTTAACAGGAATTCCAAATTTATCTGCAACTCTCCTAACAACATCTCTATTTTCCTCTTCTTGAACAGAGATTATAACTGAATTTTTATCATAACATCCATCTGCAAGCCATAATCCAACAAAATTTAAAAAATCTTTATTTAAAATTAAATCTACTGAAATAGATCTAGAACATCCATAAGATTTTATTTTTAATTCCTCCTTGTTGATTTTATCTTTAACTTTTTCAAAAATTTTTACTGGCAAAATCTTTTTCACTGCCCAATTCTGGATAGTAGGTTTTACATACCCTAAAGAATATGCAAGTGCAAATAATTCCTTCCTATTATTTAAAATATATTCCTCAACACCTTTTCCAAAAACAAAAACTTTTTTATCCAACTTTTCCAAATGCTCTAATAAATCAATACCTTCTAAAAAATTATCAAAAGGTAATTTTTGAGGTATAGCTATAAAACTGCCTTCTCTCAAATCCTTGCACTTAACAGGCTTAAAAATATTTTTCTCATCGATTGTAAAAAGAGAATGATCCTCTGTAACTTTAATTTTCTTTCCAGAAGTAGTTTTAATTTCATAAATTGGTTTATTAACTTTATGTCGTATAAACTTACTTGGTTTAGATAAAACAACCATTCCTTTTTTATCTATTGCAAAAACATCAATCTCCTTAGGATTCAAAGATTTTTCTCTTCCATCCCCATCTACAAAACCATTTTTACTAATTTGATTATTAACCATCTCTCCAATAGTTGTCTTCCTAAATTTTCCATTTTCCTTAACAATAATCTTAGCATCTCCAGTAACACTATCCTCAACAACAATAATTCTATACTTGGGCATAATCTCCAAAAGCAATGAACCAAGCAAAGAAGTTTTTCCACTACTTCTAGTCCCAGCAATCAATAAAGTTCTTGCACCATCAATTAAAAAACTAAACAAACCAGCAGAAAAACTATCTATCATTTTATTTTTAACAAATAAAGGCAATGTCCAAGGATTTTCCCTATGCCTCCTAATTGCATAAGCTAACCCTCCTGGAGACAAGGGTTGCTGAATAACTGCAATTCTTGCCCGAATACTACCTAAAGATAAATCTGTGTCTAAAATAGGGTTTGCTTCATCTAAAGGCCTTCCAGAAATCATCCTAAATTTAGCAGCCCATGAATCAGCATCTTCTTTACTAGGAATAATATTAGTTGTACATTCATCAAACTCCCCATGTCTTAAAAAAACAGGATTTAAAGAAATAGGAGAATTTAAAACAATATCCTGAAGATTCTTATCATATAATAAAACTTCAATTAAACCAAAACCAATTGTATGCCTAACTAAAATTTTTGCTAACTTGTTTAAATCTCCATAACTTAATTTTAGATTCTTGCTCTCACTTAAATCTCTTAATAAATCTCTAGAAACATTAAAA
>CAYRKK010000022.1:0-14546 GCA_964424875.1 Candidatus Woesearchaeota archaeon | reverse complement strand
ATTTGATATATGTATAAGGAGGGTAGTTTAGTCCGGAATTACACTAATCACCAAATTTTTTAATGATTTTGTTAAATGGAGAGAGAGTTATTTTGATGCGCGAGTAAAAATTTTAAATGATGGTTCAACAAATAATGAAAATAGATTAGGTGCTTTGAGAGATTTATCTTTTGTTGTAGAAAAAGAAAGTATTGATGAGGATATTTTAGTTATAGCAGGAGATAATTTAATTGAATTTAGTTTAAAGGATTTTTATAATAGATTTAATGAATTAGATAAAAATTTAATTGCTGTTTATGATATTAAAGATATTGATAAAGTTAGGAAAAGGCATGGAGTTGTTGTGTTGGATGGAAATAGGGTTGTTGATTTTCAGGAAAAACCAGAAGAACCTAAATCTACAATGAAAAGTATTTGTTGTTATTTGTTTAAGCCTGGAGTTAGAGGTTTATTAAAAGAATATTTAGAAGAAGGTAATTCTGATGCAACTGGTTTTTTTATTGAGTGGTTGTGTAAAAAAACAGATGTTTATTCTTATGATGTTGGAAGGGAAAAGGTTTGGGATGTTGGGAATTTGGAAAGTTTGAGGAAGGTGAGGGAGAGGTTTGAGAGGGGTTAGAAAGATTTAGTTAGGAGTAAAAACCAATATTCTATAATATAAATATTTAAAAAGAATTAGTCTTTATTTTAAAAATGGTAGCTCCGACAAGAGAAGGAGCAGTTGATGTAAGTGAGGATACATATAATGCTTTGGTTGTTATTTTATCTTCCCCTCCTAGAGGAACTAGTTTTCCTAATTTTAGACAAAGATTATCTGATGTTTTAAGAGAAAATGAAAATGATTTTGTTCAAGGTATTTTTAGGTTTCATCCACAATATCATAATTCTGCTCAGCTTGACGATGGAATCAATCTTTTAGTTCAAGGAGGACTTTTAAGTTCTTGGACAGATAAGAGCTATACAACTAATCCTCATCTTTATGATCTAGCTCCTAGTGCAAGAAAATATTTTTCTCTTGAGGGGGTTGATGTTCTAAGGGGGGTAGGAAGAAAATTAATTGTTTAATTTTAGAAATAAAAAGCACTATATCCAACAACAGCTGATTTAAATTACTAAAACTAATCTCTTGGAAGTAAAAGATAGCTAAGAGTAACTCCACTTAATCCTCTTAAGAATTCTGGATCTTCTGTTATGAGAGTTCTTGGTTTTGTGATTTTTTGTTTTGGTATTTTTATTTTTTCAATAGCTTTTATTATCTTTTCGAGAGCAATTTGACAACCTTTTGGGTCTCTATTCCTATGCTGTTCAACAGTGTCATTGGGAGTTATAGTTGGAGGATCTAATTGAGTTCCGAAATCATACTGGCAAACAAGAGCTTGTCTTAATTTATTTGCATAAAGAACATGAGGTCTAAAAAGGGGGCTGTTACCTAATCGCATCAGATTTACCTTTGTTTCTAGAGCTTCTTGTGCTCCTTTGTATAATTCTATTGCATTAAGATCTTTTACTTCTTGATAAAGTTCTTCAAAGTTCATTTTTAAAACCACATGCTCGCATATCCAACAACTGCTGATTTATCTTCTACAATATCTCCGGAGTTTTTGTATTGAATTAGGTGTGGAGAGGTTTTTTTAATTTTGCAGAGATGTTGGAGGATTAATAATGGAAAGTAGCCGCAGGCATCAATATAATTGAAATTGTTTGTGTCTAAAGATTCTATGATTTTTATTGTTTGTTTATCTTTTTTCTTTGTTTGTTCATAAGGTAGGAAATGGCTGAGGTCTGTTGAGAATATATACAGGGCTTTTATTTTTGAAAGTTTTTTTGCAATTTCTTGTGCTTGTTCATTTGTTATTTTTCCAATCATTAAAGGCATTATTTCTTTAATACCTAATTTTTGAAGAAATGGAATTTGGTTGGTGATTGAGTGTTCTTGATCTATATCTCCTTTGAGAAAGTCAGAGTGAAAGAGTTTTATTTTTCCTAAAGGTGTTTGCCAAAATTGTCTGTTTGTTGTTAATGCATCAAATAAGTAAACATAATGAGAAGGGCCAATGATTATGGCTTTTTTTATTGAGTTGTTTTGGATAAGAGAGAATGCTTGACCTGCTATTGCTCCTGAATATTTATAACCTGCATGAGGAACAATTAGGCCATTTACTTTGCGTTTATGTTTTCCTGTTTTTAGGAAATTATTTAGTTGCTGATTTAGTTCATGTTTATTTGATGGGTACCACATAGATATATTAAGTTAGTAAAGTTTTTATTATTTGTGTTTTATTATTAAGATGGTAGTTAAAGAGTGTAAATTATATTCTAAAGAAAAGAAAGGAAAAATTAAATGTTTAGCATGTGCTCATAAGTGTTTGATTTCAAAGGGTAAAACTGGTGTTTGTGGTGTTAGGAAAAATATTAAGGGAAAATTAATTTTATTGGTTTATGGCAAGGTTGTTAGTATGAATATTGATGCTATTGAAAAAAACCATTATATGGTTTTTTACCTAAAAGTTATGCTTTTAGTATTGGAAGTGTTGGATGTAATTTAAATTGTGGTTGGTGTCAAAATTGGGATATAAGTCAGATTAGTAAACAAGGAAAAATTTTAGGTGAAGAAATTAGTGCTAGGAAGATTGTTGAGCAAGCACTTAAAAATGAATGTCAGAGTATTGCTTATACCTACAATGAACCTGTGATTTGGATTGAGTTTGTTAAAGATGTTGCTAAACTTGCTCATAAAAAAGGATTGAAGAATATAATGGTTACAAATGGTTATTGGAGTAAAGAGAGTTTTGATTTTATTTCTAAGTATATAGATGCTGTTAATATTGATTTAAAATCAATTAATGAGAAAACTTATAAGAAGTTTTGTGGATGTCGGTTACAGCCTGTTCTTGATACAATAAAAAGATGTTATGAAAAAGGAATTCATGTTGAGATTACTACTTTAGTTATTCCTGGAATTAATGATAATGAGGAAGAGTTTGAGAAAATTGTTAGATTTATTTCTTCTGTAGATAAAAATATTGTTTGGCATATTTCAAGGTTTTTTCCAATGTATAAAATGTTAGATAAGGAGATGACTTCTTTTGAAAGTTTAAAAAAAGCTAAGGAAATTGGGGAAAAGTATTTGAAAAGGGTTGAGATTGGGAATGTTTAACCTTCATAAAGATTTCTATGTTGAAATGAAGGAGCTAGTTTGATTAAACTCCATAGATTTTTTGCATTTGATTCTTCAGCTAATAGTTCCTCAGAGTGATTATAACAATCTTCTTCCCAGTCAGGATCATCTTGATCACAAAAAGGGCAAATATTGAACCTAAAATATTGTGGTTTAAATACAGACCCTGTTGGAGAGCAAATAACATAATCTTCTTCTATCAGATAATCATCTTCTTGTCCTTTTGGGATATAGTCTATACTCCATCCTTCTTTTAAATAAAATTTTATAGTGGGAATAACTCCTTCAAGGTGATTGTTCATTTTTTGGATAATTTTATATAGTTTTTATTTATTATTGTGATATGGAAAAATACAAAGAACTTTTAAAATTAGCGCGAAAGGTTTTAGAAAATAGGTTTAGTGGAAAGAAGGTGGAGGTTTCTGAAGAGATTAAGAAAAAGTTTGGAGAAAAGAGAGCATGTTTTGTTACATTGACCAAGGAAGGTGATTTAAGGGGATGTATTGGTTCGTTAGAGGCTTATCAGCTTTTATATGAAGATGTTATTGCAAATGTGATTAATGCTGGTTTTCATGATTATCGGTTTGAAGCTCTTGAGGAAGATGAGTTAGAGGATATTAAGATTGAGATTAGTGTTTTAACAAAACCTGAGAAGTTAGGCAAGGGTAGTGGGGTTTTTGATAAGATTGATAATAAAATGGGTTTGATATTAAAATTAAGTGGAAGAAGTGCAACTTTTTTACCTCAGGTTTGGGAGCAGATTCCTGAAAAAAAAGTTTTTTTAGAACAATTAAGTATGAAAGCTGGTTTAGGCAGGGAAGATTGGAAAGATGCTGAGATTTGGTTTTATAAGGTTGAGAAAGTTAGTGAGTAGGTTTTTTGAGAGAATTAAACCAAGTTACAAGTTTTTCTAGATCTTCATTTGAGATTTCACGTCCTTCTTTAAGTTCAAGATTTTTTTTACCAAATCTTAATTTTGTATCTGGATAATCTCCTTGATTATATCCTGTAAGATGATAAGTGGTGATTGCTAAGGTTCCCCTATGAAGTTCATAACCTTCCTCCCTTAGTCTTTCAACTTTTTGTATGAAATCTTTAAAATTATCTTCCCCATAAAGTGAAGTTTCAAATAAAATTTGATGGATTCTTCCCCCTTTTGTAAGGTCTTCAAAACAATCTTTTCTATCAGAGATAGGTTCTCTTGTTGTATAAAGACTTAGATCTGTATCATATCTAAATTTCAATATAGTGTCTGGCATTATTCCAGCTTCTCTACATTCTCTTTCATTACCTCTAGGAATCCCGTTTGCAAGAAAATACATATAAGATATCTGTTCAGGTATTAATGGGAGCGTTTTTATTGCTTTGATTGCTAAATCTCCCAAATGGTTTTTAATTGTATGAGTTTTTCCCATTGGTTTATTTAGAGAGAGTTATATATAAAGATTATTAATAATTAAAATATACATTGAAATTTGGTTTTATAAGGTTGAGAAAGTTAGTGAGTAGATATTTTGTAGGAGTAAATATTTTTTAAAAATTAAATGGCTGCTCTGGGGGTTGAACCCAGGACTTCCTGCTCATGAGACAGGCACTCTACCACTGAGCTAAGCAGCCATAGAATAGCAAGAAAATCCTTGTTTAAAAACTTAATTATTAGAGATTTTTTATATAAAAGAAAACAATTAAAAACTTGGAAGACCCAATAACATTATGAAAAAAAATCGAAATCTTTTATCTTTGGAAATAATAAGATGGACATCTTTAATCTTAGTTATCCTTATATTTATATGGCTTGTAAATAGAATATGGTTTTAAAAAATATTGTAAACACAATTGCAATTTTATTTTATATTTTTGTATTTTTAGTAGTCTCTTATCAAATTACAAATGCTATATTTGGAAGAACTTGGACAACAGAGAATATAATAATTAGTGCATTAGGAATCATAATAACTGGATTATTTATGATAGCAGGTTTTTTAATAAATCAAGGAAAAACTCTTGGAGTTTTGGAAGAAAGGACTATGAATGTTAGAGATTCTTTGGTTAGATTAGGAGATGATTTTAAAGATCATTTATCTAAAGAGCATGAAAACAATTAAAAACCTTGAAAATATGTTATATTATGGCAGAGGTGATATCTGATTTAGGAGATTTGATTGCAAGTAATATTTCTATTGCTGATCTTCTTCCTGAAGAAGTTGCTAATAGTTTGGGATCTTTAATATGGATTTTTAAAGCAGTAGGGGTTGTTGTTTTTATTTATATTATTTTTTTAATAGTTAAAAGTATTCTTGGAATAAGAAGAAATTTTATGATTAAGAAAACTTATAAGATTGTAAAAGGAATTGATGAAAAGTTAGATAAGGTTTTACATAGGGGAAGTCGTGGAGTTGATAGAAAAGAGGAGCATAAAGTTGTTAAAGGAGAGGATAAAAATAAAGAGAAAAAGAGCGAGGATAAGAAAAGAAAAAAAGAGGATGAGGGTAAGAAATAGAAAATAAAAGAAAAATAATTTTGTGAACAGATGTTTAAAAGTTTTTGATGGTTTGATTATATAATTTAATTATTTACAATTTCATCTAATCTTGATGAAAAATCTATTTTTTCAATTGCAGGAAGCCCTTCTTTTTTTGCTTGAGAAACAATTAAACAAGAAGATGACAAGGGAATAAACTCTGTACCTACTTTTAATTGCTCATCAATTAATTTCTGAATTTTTAAAGCACATTTAAAATTACAAGAACCAGAATTTCCTAAATTAACATCCATGACATATAAATCATATTTATTCTCCTTTGCATGTTCTCTCATTTCCTCAGGAGTGCTTACAACATCAGTAGAATAACCTTTATCTCTAACTGTCAGTGGAAATATATTTCTATCTAAAGAATCATGCAATCCAATTAAGGCTCTTTTTCCACTCATTTTATTCTTTCACTAGTTTAATCTCAATAGCAGAAACAAAAATTCTTTTACCTTCTTTGTTTTCAAAGGGTTCTGAACTTATTTTAATATCTTTTATTTGGATATTTTCATCCTTTAAGAAAGTTCTTCGAGCAACTTCTGTAATATCAACTGCTTTTGAAATAAATTTTCCTCTTGCAGAAACAAGAACTTCTTTTTGACCTTTGTTTTGAAATTGCATTACTACTCCTGTAACATAATTCATAAAAGGTTTTATTCCTACAAAAATAATATTATCTTTTTCAGAATTTTTTTGGTTGGTTTGTTTTTTTATGGTTTCTTCTTCTTGAGTTTTCTTTTCTGAAAATTGTTTTTCTTGAGTCTCTTGTTTTATTGGTGGTGTTTGAGTTTCTTCTGTTGTTTGTTCTTGTGTTTCTTCTGTCATTTTAGTTTTTTCTTTTTTCTTGTAATATGTCCAGCAACTTGATTTCGTATTTTTTTACTAGGCATTAATCCTTTAAGGATTTTTTGGTTTTGCTCAAAATTTTTAGTGAATTTATTTTCTTCATTTAACAAAGTGTTTCCTGTTCTTTTAATAAGTTTTGATTTTATTCTTCCCATATTATTATTCTAATACTTGGGTTTTTAAGTTTTATTGTTTTTTAGAGGTGATTTTTTTTAGATGAATATAAGGGTTTTATTCAATTTTCTTAACTTTTAAAATAGAAGAATATTTGTTAAGATACTCTTTTGCTTTTTTGCTTATTTCTTGTGTGTAAAGAAGAAAGGCGGGCAGGGGAATTTTTTGAGCATTTGATAGGAGTTTTTTTAAATCTGATTCTGAAATTGTTTTTTTATTTTTAGCTTGTGTTAAAAAATCTATTAAACCGAGTTCAGATCTTATTTGAACTATGCAATTATACTCTTTTGCTTTAAAATCTTTTTCTTGAATTATTTTTAAATTATTTTGATTAAGAAAGTTTATTATTCTTTGAACAAATTCTGATTTTGGTTTTTGTTTTTTTGTTTTTTTAGTTGAAATAATGAGAGGGTTTTGAAATTCATTTTTTATGTCTTTTTTTGATATTATTGTTTCTTGAGGTTTTGGTTCTGAAATATTTTTTGATTTTTCTTTTTGTTTTGATTCTTTTTTTGTTTCTTTGGGTTCTAAAATTTCTCTAATTTCATTTTCAGGTATTAAAATATATTTCCAATAAATTTCTTCATTTTTTTTAAAACCTACTGCAAAATCTCTTATTGAACGAAGTGCAACTCTTATTGCAGGTTCTTGTTCTGAATCTTTTAAAAGTTTATTTTTTTTAAGTAATAGAAAAGTTTCAGCTTCTTTTGGGTGGAGATATTTATAGTATGGTTCTAATTTTTCTTCTTGTCCTTCTAAAAAGTAAAGTGGTGAGCCTCCAACTTTTAAATGACTTACTCTGATTCTTTTTTCATCTGCAAGTTCTGATAAAAATGCTGATATAAATAAAGAATTTATTGAAAGTTCTTTTGCTATTTGAATTGGTAAGGAGGGCCCTTTATTTTTTAAAACTTCTATTATTTTTTCATGTGTTTCATTTGCTTGCATTATAAAAATTTTAGAATGAGATAGTTAATAAGGTTTTTTATGATTGAGACTATATCCTGAATTAATTAAATTGATTTGTGTTAACTTGCAAGCCCACTTGTTTATTTTTCTCTGAGATAGTCTCGTGAACTTGTTTGGACTTTGTTAATATTCCTAAGTACAAATTTAAACTAGGATATTTTTTATAGTTTTTTGTTTTTAATAAAGTGGAGATATTGGGTGAAATTGGAGTTATCATCCTCTTATCATTATCATTATCAAATACATTAGGTAAAGTGCAAGAAGAAATATTCCTTTTTTCTTAGTTAATTTATATTTTTTTCCTATAAACATTATTGTAAAAAATAAAAAGCTTGCGATTATTAGGAAGATTAAATCAAGTCTGAATATTGTTGGGAAGTTAATTGGTTTTATTAAAGAGGTTAAACCAAGAACCCATAATATATTGAAGAGATTGCTTCCTGTTATATTTCCTATTGCTATTGATTTTTTATTAATCATTAGAGCTTTTAATGAAGTTATTAGTTCTGGAAGAGATGTTCCTATTGCAATTATTGTTGCTGAAATTAAGAATTCACTAAAGAAAAGTTTTTGAGAAATAATTATTACACTTTCAACAACTAATTTTCCTCCTAAGAAAAGAGCTAATGAACCTATGATTATTGGAAAATAAGTTTTAAAGAAATTTGCATGATTTAATTGTTTTAAATCATCAGGATCTATTTTTGCTTTTTGGAATTTTTTATAGTAAAAAAGGAAAAATAAAGATAAAAGTATTAATCCATATGGTCTGCTTATTGATGTTGAGAAAAATGTTATTGTTAGGATGAGTGTTGTAGCTATTATTGAGAAAAACAAATCTGTGTTTATTGAGGGTTTTGCTATTTTTATTGAACCTGTTAAGGAAAGTATTCCAAGGATTAATAAAAGATTTGAAATATTGCTTCCAATTAAATTTCCTAAAATAATTTGTTCAGAGTTTTTTATTATTGCTAAAATAGATATAATTAATTCTGGAAGACTTGTTCCAAATGCAATTATTGTCATTCCAATTAAAAAATCAGGCCATTTTAGTTTTTTACCTAAAGCTATTCCTCCGCTGATTAACCAGTCTGCTCCTTTTATTAAAAGAAAAATTCCCGCTATAAGTATAAGATATTCCAGCATTTTATAACCTCTTTTTACTTAAAAATTAAAGAGAGGTTTGTATTTAAATATTTTGAAAACAATTGTTTTGAATTGTAATAATTTATTTAAACTTGTTTATTAATATTAAATTATGTCATCAATAGATTTAGAAGAGAAAGTGGGTTTAGGTTTAGTTTTTGATACTGGTTTAAATGGATTAATGTTTAAAGGAAGTGCTGTTGGCATTCAGCCGGATATAAGGACTAAACATCAAATGTGGCCTGTTGTTTCTGGAGAGGGAAGAGTTCCTGATGAATTTTATCAAATGTATAGGGGAGTTTGTTTAGTGGAAGATAGGGTGAAATTACAAAAACTTAATTTAAGGTTTGATATTACTGTTATTCTTAGTTGTAAAATTGGTAGAAGGAGAGCTGGCGAAATTATGGTTGGAGGGCCTCCTCCACCGCAAGAATTTAATAAAACTTTAGGACATTCACATGCTTTTCCTGAAGTTTATGAAGTTTTGAATGGAAAAGCAATTTATTTGCAGGAAGATTTAGTTAATGGAACTTCAATAGCTGTACATGCTGAAGAAGGTGATAAAGTTTTAATTCCAAGTTATAAAGGACATGTTACAATAAATCCTGGTGATAAACCTCTTATTATGGCAAATTGGATTTCTAGTAATACTGTTTCTGAATATGCTAGTTATAAAAGTTGTAGAGGTGCAATGCATTTCTGCGTTGAAGAAGAGGATAGAACAAGAATTCCTGAATTTGCTGGTCAAAGAGATTCTGGAAAGGTAATATCTTCTGCTGGAGGAGGTAAAAAAATAAAATGGGTTGTTAATCCTAATTACGGAGGTTATGTACAAGAGGGGGGATCTTCTATAGATTCTGCTAGACTTACATCTTTAAATCATTTAGGAATTTTAAAAAGTACTCCTATGTACCTTAGTTCTAAACAACGAGGTTTTGAAAATCTTAATTTTTTGCAAAGGGTTTATAGGGATTGAAAACAAAGATTTTTTAAAGTTGGATTTTGTGATTGGATAAATGGAAATTGAAAAAATATTTGATATTATAATTTATGAATCTAATAATTTTGTAGTTAGTCAAGATTGGGAGATTCCAATTCCTGGGTTTTTTGTTATTGGAGCTAAGAGGAAAATAAATTCAATTATGGATTTTACAGAAAAAGAATCAAGAGAATTTATTGATTTATTAGTAAAAGTTAGAAAAGGGATGAATGATGTTTTGGGAATAAATGAAGTTTATTTATTTCAGAATGAAGATAGTGAGCATAATTTTCATTTATGGATTTTTCCAAGATTAAGATGGATGGACAAATTTGGAAGAAAAATAGAATCAGTAAGGTTAATAATGGATTATGCTAAAGAAAATATGATTAATGAACAAGTTATTAATGAGGTTAAAGAAGTTGCTAGTAAGATGAAAGAGTATATGGGTGAAAATTAATAAACAAAGATTTTTTAAAGTTGGATTTTGTGGATTATTTATGGCAGGAATTAATTTTAGTAAGATAGAGAAAAAATGGCAGGATAAATGGGAGAAGGCAAAAATATTTGAAGTTAAAGAAGAAAGTAAAAAACCAAAGTATTATGTGTTGGAGCAATTTCCTTATCCTTCTGGAAGCGGGTTACATGTTGGACATGCTTTTGTTTATACTATTGGTGATATTTATGCAAGATTTAAAAGAATGAAAGGTTTTAATGTTCTTTATCCAACGGGTTATGATTCTTTGGGTTTGCCTGCTGAAAATGCTGCTATTAAAGAAGGTGTTCATCCAAAAAAATATACTGATAATGCTGTTAAATATTTTTCAAAACAGCAAAAATCTATAGGATTAAGTTATGATTGGAGCAGAATGTTCTGGACTCATGATTCTGAATATTATAAATGGGATCAGTGGATTTTTTTAAAAATGCTTGAAAAAGGATTGGTTTATCAAAAAAAGAGTCCTGTTAATTTTTGTAAGAAGTGTAATACTGTTTTAGCTAATGAGCAAGTTCATGATGGGAAATGTTGGAGGCACGAAGATACTAATGTTGAGATTAAACATTTAAATCAATGGTATTTGAAAATAACAGATTATGCAGAAGAGTTAGCTGATTTTAGTAGTATTGAAGAATGGCCTGATTTGATTAAGAAGTTGCAGAAAAATTGGATTGGAAAAAGTCATGGAACTGAGATAATGTTTGAGATTGAAAATTCAGATAAAAAAGAAATTGAGATTGAGGATGTTGAGAGTTTTAGAAAGAGTCTCAATATTAATTCTAAATTAAGAATTAAGAACAAGGAATTTTTTATTAAACAAATAGTAAAGTTTAGATTAGATGATGGAAGTTATTATATGAAATTATTTTTAAATGAGGATTATGTTCTTGCTGATGATTCAAAGTTAAACTCTTTTATATTTGTTAAAGAGAGTAAGGCTAATTTAAAAATTAAGGAATCTGATGTTGATTTTAAAAATAAGAAATTTAGATTTAGTTATAAGGCTCATGCTGTTGCAGAAGAAGTAGATGGTGAAGAAATTTTTGCAAAAGGAGAGAGTGAGAGTTTTTGGGATTATGAGTCAAAGGATGGGTCTTATTTGAGTTTAGGAATTGTTGATAAAACTAATAAAAGGCTAGATTTTGTGGGGAAAATTATTTCTTTAGAAGATATTAAAATATTATTTAAGGATAATGAAAAATGGCCAATATTTACAACTCGTCCCGATACTATTTATGGAGTTACTTTTATGGTTATTTCTTCCCAACATCCTAGATTAATGAAATTAGTTAGTGATAAACAGAAAAAAGAAGTTGAAAAGTTTGTTAAAAAATTAAGTTCTGTTTCACAGGAAGACATTGATAAGTTGGATAAAGAAGGAGTTTTTACTGGGAGTTATGCTGTTAATCCTGTTAATAATGAAAAAGTTCCTGTTTATGCTGGAAATTTTGTATTAGCGGATTATGGATGTGGTATGGTGATGGCTGTTCCTGCTCATGACCAGAGAGATTTTGAGTTTGCAAAAAAATATAATGTTCCTGTTAGAGTTGTTATTCAGCCAGAAGGTTATGAAATAAATGTAAAGAAAATGTCAAGAGCATATGTGGGTGATGGAGGATTAGTTGATAGTGGGGATTTTAATGGATGGAATAATCGAAATGCAATTGATGCTATAACTGAATTTTTGAAAAAAAAGAAATTAGGTAAAAAAACTATTCAGTATAGATTAAAGGATTGGCTTATTAGTAGGCAAAGATATTGGGGAACTCCTATTCCAATAATTCATTGTAAGAAATGCGGTGTTGTTCCTGTTAATGAAAAAGATTTACCTGTTAAGTTACCTGAAAAAGTTAAGTTTGGAAAAGGAAATCCTTTAGAGAGTGCTGAAGTTTGGATTAAGGTTAAATGTCCTAAGTGTGGGGATGAAGGCAGGCGTGAGACAGATACAATGGACACTTTTGCTAATTCTTCATGGTATGATTTAAGATATTGTGATAGTAAAAATAATAAAAAAATATTTGATTCTGTTAAAGCAAATTATTGGACACCTATTGATATTTATATTGGAGGCAAGGAACATGCTTGTATGCATGATATTTATATTAGATTTTATCATAAATTTTTAAGAGATTTAGGTTTGTTAAATAGTGATGAACCTGCTAAAAAATTATTTGTTCAGGGATTTGTAAATGGGGAGGATGGAAATAAAATGTCTAAATCAAGACCCGAGTATATTGTTGATCCTATGGATATGATAAAAAAATATGGAGCTGATTCTTTAAGATTATTTTTAGTTTCAGTAGCAAGTCCTGATAGTGATTTTAATTGGAGTGATAAAGGAATACAAGGAAGTAATAGATTTGTTGATAAGTTTTTTAATTTTATTGAAAAGTTGAAAATTGGAAAATCAAGCAAGAGATTAGAGAGCAAGATAAATCAAGGAATTAAAGAGATTAGTGATTATATTGAAAATTTTAAATATAATTTAAGTGTAATAAAATTAAGAGCTTTGTTTGATGTTTTTGTTGAGGAGAAGGAAGCAAATAAAAAAGATTTAGAAAGTTTTTTAAAATTATTAAGTGTTTTTTGTCCTCATGTTTGTGAGGAGTTGTGGGAAAAGATTAGAGGAAAAGGATTTATTAGTTTAGCTGATTGGCCTGTTGCAGATGAGAAAAAAATTGATAAAGAGTTAGAAAAGCAAGAGCAGATTGTTGAAAGTGTTGTTGGGGATATTATGAATATTTTGAGGATTCTTAAGGAGAAGCAAGGTAAAGAATGTGAGAAAGTTTATTTATATGTTATGCCTAATGAGATTGGGATTTATGATGGTGAGAGGTTGAGCAATCGTATTGGGAAAAAGCTTGATGTTTTTGCTGTTAATGATAAAAATAAATATGATCCTTCTGGAAAAGCTAAAAAGGCTAAGCCTGGTAAGCCTGGGATTTTTGTTGAGTGAAAAATAATAATATTTTTAATGCCCTTCATCAAAACCCTTAAATACTTTATTTTCGTAGGTATATTATAGGGTTTAAATAAATCTTAAATCGATTAAAAGGAGGTGAAATTGAATGACACCAATAGAAATTATAGCTTTGATTTTTATAGTAATTGCAATTGTAAAAATGGTTTCTGTTTTTATAAATCCTAAACCAGGACTTAATTTTGCAAAGAAATTTACAGGTTCTCCAATGTTATTAATGATTATTGATTTAATAATTGGTGGAGTTATTCTATATTATCTGTTGCAGGAATTGACAATTATTCATATAATAGCAGTAATGTTTTTTACAGTTATGTTAGTGAAAATAGCATTTATGCCTTTTATAGGGGAGATGCTTAGTGTTACTGATAAAATTTTGAAAAAAGGACTTGTTAAAAAATCATGGCTTTATTTGTTAGTCTGGACTGTTCTTTTGTTATGGGGTTTAAAAGAACTTTTTATGCCTACTTTATTTTAATTTTCTTTTTATTATTTTTCTTTTTATGTTTCTTTTTAATTATAAAATAATAAATTAATGCTCCAATAATTCCTGTTAGAACAATTATTAAAACCCAGATAATTTTATCATTTTTATTTTTGAATTTTCTTTTAATTACATCTATTAACATAAATATCCAAAATATTAAAGCAAGAATAGTTAGTACAATAAAAATTATATAAAATAAATAAATTATAAAAAATGTTGTTAATAATATTGCAATAACTGGTTCAAACTCACTCGCCATAATTATTGATATTTTTTAAGTTTATAAGTTTTATTAGTTCTGTTGAAATTCTTTTTAATTTGCAATTTTGAGAAGTTATACTCTTCTGCCCTTAGTTTGGGAAGTTAGGGAAAATTAGGAAGCTTTGCTAACCTAATTTTCTATTTTTTTGAAAGTGTATAAACTTTAAAAATTGTGAAGAGGTTTTTTAGTTTTTGTGATTAAAGATACTCCAACTTTTAGGTCGGGAAGTTTTATCTTTGATTGAGTCTATAAAAACTCTTCTTAAAATTGTTATTTTGTTTTTTCAACAAACTTAGTTTTATCTATCTCTTCTCTTTCTAACAATAAATTCACATTCAGGATTACTGCATTGCCATTTTTCAAAGACATCTTCTTTAAATGAAAATGGGAGTAAATATCCTTGATTACATTCTGGGCATTTTGGAAAAATACAATTGTTTTCTTCTGTCATTTTATTTGTGCCTGTTCGCCTCCTCCTTACAATTATTTAATTTAT
>CAYRKK010000021.1:0-15784 GCA_964424875.1 Candidatus Woesearchaeota archaeon | reverse complement strand
CATCATCCATTAATATAATTCTACAAATTATTATTTAAATAATTATGTATTCCAATTATAAAATCGATTTATTCATCACACCAAACAAATCCTTAAAAACCTTATAATACTAGATAATTAAAATGCCAGAAGAAAGAATAACAACAACTCGTGATTATGAAGGAGCTAGAGTTATTGATATAAATATAGGAAAATTAATTGAGGATGAGGACATCCAACAATTTGGAAATGAAATCTTCAGTTATTTAACACCAAGTTCTCAAGATTATGATCCTGCTGTTGATTATTGTATTAATTTTAAGAGAGTTGAATTTCTTTCAGCTGCAGCTCTTGGAAAACTAATTACAATGGATAAAAAACATAAAGGGGCTCGTGATAATCATCTTTCATTAGCTGAAGTAAAACCAGAAGTTTATGGATATTTTGAAATCACAAAATTAAATAGATTATTTACTATTTATCCCACAGTAAATGATTTCCTAGCAAACAGAGCTACTTAACCAACTCCCAAAACAACCATTCATCTTCACAAATTCTTTTAAACACTTTTTTATTGTAATTATTATGAATATTCATAAAGTAAAACAAGGTGCAAAAATAACATATTATAATGGGATATATATGATTCTCACTGGAATTTTTTTTATTTTTTTTGCAGATTATAATATGAAACAAAACTTTAATTCTATTGAACAATTATGGGGATTTTTTTCAAAATTCAATCCAGAAATGTCTTATATATTTTATTTATTTAATATTATTATTGGAATTTTTCTAATATCTCAAGGAATAACTATAACACATCTTTCAGATTTTATTATAAAACGAAAAGAAAAAATGACTTGGGTTATTTTATTTATTGTTGGAATAATATCTTGGGCAGGTTTATTAACAATAACAATTTTACTAAAAAATATCTTACTAATCACACTTGCTTTTATAGGATGGTTTATGTTTATTTTAGGAATGCTTCTTCCTATTCAATATTATTTAGAAAAAAGTTATAGGGAATATTAAATTATTTTATATTAAGAAACAATAATGAATTGTCCCCTTATAATCTCTGTTCTATTGAATATTATAAATCACAAACTTTAATAATAAACAAAACTTAAAAACACTATGAAAAAAAGAGTTGCATTAATTTTAATAATGATTTTAATAAACCTAAGTTTAGTTATTACTCCAACATTAGCTTTAGATGGGGGAGATAATGATTTGATATATTATAATTCAGTAGAAAGTCAGGAATTTTTTGATTTAAATCCTGGAGATAAACAAAAGGTATGGGAAGATGCAGGGACATGGGAAGATATAAAAAAAAGAAATGAAAAACAAACAGCAATCAGAGTACTCACAGACCAGATTATTGGAGAAAGAATTGAAGCAAATAAATTAACAAGAGGATATATTGCAATAATGGAATTAGGAGGAGATGTTCTTTTACAAAAGTTTAAAGATGCAGGACTAAATGACTATCTAGGACTTGACCTTTCAGAAATTTATAAGAATAAAAAAAATTTAGGAGCATATCTAAAAGAAACTTATGGTATTGATTTTGATATTCAAGAAACTAAACTTAAAAGCATTGTTGGTTTTGACAATTCTAAATTAAAATGGTCAACAGAAAATACAGGTGAAAACAAAAACATTATTGGAGATGGAACTGTTTGGTTAGATTTAGAAAAAATCCCAACAGGAGTTACTGGAATTGAATACAAAGAAGGAGATACAAAAGGAGGCAAGTACACAGGAGGAAGTTTTATTTTAACACATAATTCAGGAATGGAAATTGTTCTTGCACCAGGAACAACAAATCCCGATGGAACAATTAAATTCTTATCACAATATTATGAAGATTATAAAGAACCAGGAGATAAAAAACTATTTAGAATAGATGGAATTAATCTGCCCCCTCCTAATTTAAGAAACTTTAATTTCCCAACAACCAGTAGTGATGGAAGCCCAATAACTGGAAAAGTAATTTTCACTGAAAATGGTTTTAAATTAACAGGAGATGCTCAAGTAAAATACAGCCAGTTTTCATTTACAGGAACAAAACTAGGTGAAGATTCTCAAGAAAGCTATATTCAATTTCACAAAGATAAATTCATAATAAAAGGAACAAAGTTTGAAAGACAAGATTATCTAATTTCCCAACCAACAAAAGATGATTTTATTATTCATTTTGGAACAATAGAATATCTTGGAAAAGATGATGAAGGTAAAGTAATAAAAGATGTTGCTATTATAAATTTAGATGGTTTAGTTAAACAAGCAAGTTTTGAAGATATGAGAATAGGAACCATTCCAGAAATAAATGCAGGGCAAAACTTTGCGAGTATAGGACAAATTCATTTTAAATTCAATAAACAAGGAGAACTTACTTATGTTTGGAAAGATGAATTTGAAAACTGGATTCATATAACTCAAGGATCCCCAATACAAGGAGATTTAAAAAAATTATATGATCAATCCGGGTATACATTTAAAAAAATAATAGACACAGCTGCCCAAGGTGAATCTATTGGTTACAATAACATAAAAGAATTATTTTATGGAGATTCAATCTTAAAAATGCAGGCAAGAGAAATAAAAGTCGAATCATATCAAGATAACTTTGTAAGTATAATAGGTGAAAATGTTTTTGTAGGAGGAAAAGGAGATATAAAAATATTAAAACCATTAAATAGTTTAACAGGAGTTGATGCAAAAGATTTTAAAGTAAATGTTGGAGAACTTCCATTAAGATTTAGTGAATCAGGAATATGGAAAATAAGAGGAGGACATGAAGGAAAAACTTTTAACATTGATTCAATAACTGCAATAAAAAGTGGTGAACTAATAGACACTATTCTCACTACTCCTAATAATGAAAAAAAACCTGTCCCAAGTTTCACAATTAATACAAATAATCCTCCAGGCAAAATCTATAGTGAATCAGAAAGTTTTACAGCAGGAAGACAAGTTGTAATAGGCCCTTTTGGAAGCACAGTTGATATTCATTTAGATGTTCCTATGTCAGATATGCCAGACATTGCTGATAACAAAGGTGACACTATAGAAATATATGAAATAGACGAATATTTTGGAGAATTAACAAAATCTAACAGAGAAAAATTCATTCAAGAATTAATGCAATCCGAATTTGAATTTAAAATTGATTTTTACATACCTGGTAAAGGTGTTAAAGTTAATAAAAATAAATTTAATAGCATATTAGCAGATTTTGTTTTTCCAAAATTAAAGGACTTTGTTATTACAGGTAAAAAAACTTTTCCCATAGGAGGTGTTGGTGAAAAAGAATTTGAATCTGAATCTTTTGATAAAATAGAAGATATGGTATTAAGGGCTTTTGAAAATATTGAATCAGATAAACTTTCTCCAGGAAGATATATTATTGCATTGAAAAATAATCCAAAAATACCCATGTATAAAAATAGAGATAGTAATGATATTGGAAGTGAAGCTATTAAAATAGATGTTTTAATCCCAGATGGAACTAAAATTCCTTTAAAAACCAAAGAAGAAGAAACATTATTTATAAAAGATATTCTTGAACTTACAACAAGGGCTCCTGATACTACAAAAGGAAGTACACCTTATTTTTTTGCGGGGGTTGATTTTAGAAAAACCAATTACTATCCTCCACCTCATCTTTATTATTTATGGAAAAGAGTTTTAGGAAGAGAAGAACCCGATTTAATAATGAGATATGTAACTGGAACAAATATTCTATATTCAGAAGATGAAGCTTTTCTTAAAGAATATTTTTTTAATAAATATTTTAAAGACCCTGATCCCACTCAAAAATAAAATATGCATCTAATTTATTTCCTTTTATAATTTTGTGCAAATTTTCCAAAACCTTCAATAGTTCCTCTTGGATCTTTTTCTAAATTCCTTAAAAATTCTTCAATATCACATTCACATCCTGTTTCTCTAGAACGATAATAAAAATCACTTGTAAAATCTCCATGATCATAAGTTCCATAAATCCTCTCTGGATCTTCTAAAGGTCCTCTCAAATCATCATATTCTTCTTGCATTATTATTTCATGTGCCTTATGGAATCTTTCAATTCTTTCAGCAGCTCCTGGACTTTGTTTCCCACCAAAAATCATTTCAGCAACTAAATGAGCAGGACCTATGCCTACAGCATAACCACTATTGGATTCAGGTTTATGAACTTCTTTATCTCCACAACCACTACCTAAAGCAAGAGCTAAACCTGCTAAACCTGCTCCAATATATCTCATTGTTCTTTTTCTCATTTTCTTATTTTTCTAAACAATCCTACCTTTATAAGCTTTTCTATTTGTAACTACTACTAAATAGTTAGTATTATGAAATACTTTTAATTTTCTTTTCAAATTATCATTAACCTTAAAAATATCTATTAAACTCTCTCAATCTCCTCATAATTATTTCCAAAAAGAAATAAATCTTATTACTTTTCTCCTTATTTTTCTATTTAACATTATCAATAAAATTAATAAAAAAGCCAATAATGTAATTCCAAAAATTATTAAAAACAAAATATAGTTTTTATTTTTCCATTCTGTTTTTATAATAGTTAAAGGTCTTACTTTAATAACATCAAAAGGTTTTTCTTTTTCAACATAATTTTGAATATCTTTTTTTATTTCAGTTAATGTTTCATAAAAATAATTTTCACTACTTCCTGAACTACTTCCACCTCCTCCACTGCTTCCTCCTCCATCTCCATTTCCATCATCAAAACCATCTTCTCCATCTCCAGAACCATCCTCTTTTGTATCAAACTCTTTCTCACACTCTTCTAAACTTTCAAAAGTTCTAAGCCCATAATACATATATAATCCACAGAACTGCTTGTATTCACAAGATTCTGAATTAGAATCAAACCAATAATATGAATTACAACTATAATCTTTTTCATCTTCAATTAATTCGCCTCCATCACCTACTTCATCACTTCCATCTCCAGAACCATCCTCTTTTGTATCAAACTCTTTCTCACACTCTTCTAAACTTTCAAAAGTTCTAAGCCCATAATACATATATAATCCACAGAACTGCTTGTATTCACAAGATTCTGAATTAGAATCAAACCAATAATATGAATTACAACTATAATCTTTTTCATCTTCAATTAATTCGCCTCCATCACCTACTTCATCACTTCCATCTCCAGAATCATCACCACTACTTGTATCAAACTCTTCCTCACACTTTTCTAAACTTTCAAAAGTTTTAAGCCCATAATACATATATAATCCACAGAACTGTTTGTATTCACAAGATTTAGAATTAGAATCAAACCAGTAAAGAGAATTGCAACGATAATCTCTTAAATTTTCCTTTAATCCACAAACAGGACAACTATCTCCTTCATAAACACAATCAACTTCATCTTCATTAAAATTCTTAACACCATCATAACAATAATCACAATAATCATTTTCATCAGCTGAGAAATCAATATTTAATACAGGACTAAGTTGAAAAACAAAATTTAATCTTGAAACTAAAACTTGATTTGAATTTTCTTTTAATTCATAAACATTTAAAGATTTTTGCAATTCTTGAACGCATTTAGAATCTTCTTCTATAATCACTGGTTTTCCTGCATCACATTCTTTTTTCTCAATCTTATTAAAATAATTATCATTTTGGTCAACACATAATCTTGTTTGTTCTCCTTTAAGAAAAGGGTTTGAAATAAATAGAGAATCAAAATTATAAACAACCTTGCACTCACTCCATTCTTCACAATTCCAATTTGGAGGAATATCTTTTTTTTCTGGTTTAATTACATCTTCACTTTCATCATCATTATCTCCATCATCAAAACCATCTTCTTCATCACCATCCTCTATTCCTGAATCAAACTCTTCCTCACACTCTTCTAAACTGCTAAAAGTCCTAAGTCCATAATACATATATAATCTGCAGAACTGCTTGTATTCACAAGATTTAGAATTAGAATCAAACCAGTAATATGAATCACAAGAATAATTTTTTGAATCTTCAATTAATTCTCCACTTTCAGTACTTCCTCCTCCACTTCCAACACTTCCTCCTCCACCTTGACTAACAATATATTCTATACTAAAAGAACCAAAATTTCCAGAATCATCCGATGTAGTGCAGGTTGTTGTATATGTTCCTGTATTTGATGTTAAAGGATTAATAGTATAACTAACATCAGGACTTGAATCAGTGTTATCTATTGCAGAACATGAACAAGTAATAATCTCTCCTGCATTAACATTAGTTGAATCACATGAAAAACTTATACTGGGAGAAGATGTATCTAAGGTTATTGTTCTTGTTAAAGTTGTATTTATATTATTAGAAGAATCTGTAATACTAACATTATAAGTATAATTACTTTCTATTAAACCAGTCCAATTAATTGTATTATTAGAATTACTATCCTCCATTGAAAAAATAGTTTTATTCACTTGGCCTGTTGAATTAAATAATAAAAATGTAATATTACTTGGATTACTTTCTGTAACACTAACATTTACATAAACATTACTCTGACTTAAATTAACATAATCAACAGCTGTCCCTGTCCCATAATCTATTAATGGATAACCAGTATCTTTAGAAAAACTAACACTACTTGAGTTTTCATTTCCACTTGAATCATTACAATAAACAGTCCAATTATTACTTCCCTCTTTACTAATAACACCTGTCCAATTCACACCTGCATTTACAACAGAATAATTATTAACACCAGAATCATTTGAATACCAGCATTTTCCAGTTGTTTCACTAATTGTGTAATTAATTGTTGAGATATTGATTGAGTAAGATATGTTAAGAGGGTAGGTTATGTTGATTGTTGGAGGTGTTGTATCAGGAATAATACTTACATTAACCCACCATGTTTCACTTATTCTTGAATAATTTTGAGAAGATTCATAAACACAAGTTATATTTAAATCACCAATTATTGTAAAGTTAGTTGAGTTTCCAATAGGACTTGTCCTATTATTAATTAAAGTTCCATTGTTCCAGAGTTCTAAATATGCTCCTGAATCTCCTGTTATTGTTGAGCAGTTTAAATCAATTTGAGTATTGTTGTAAATTGTTATATTAGCTTGAGTGTTGTTTAATGTTAAATTAACATTAGAAACTATCTGAGTGACATTCACCCAGAACACTCTGCTATCTAAATTATTACTTGAATCATTTATTGTTATGTTAATGTTATATAAATCAACTCCTAAATGAGTATTGTTTTCTAAATTTCCTGAAGAATTAATCTTAAAGTTGGTAGTATCATTAACAGTATAAGAATCAAATAATGTTTCATCACTTGCATTTAAATCATAATTCAATAAAGTGTTATAAGCTATTGTTTGATTAACTGGTTCTTCATCAAAAGTTGGAGGTGTGGAGTCAGAGCTATCTGCAGTAGTATAACCTAAACAACTAATAATATTAATTATATTTTCCCAATCTAAAGAAGGATAACCTGATTTATTGCAAAAATTATCCCAAGGAGGATAACTCCAATTAGCCATTGGAGGTTCATTAATATTATAAAAATATGATTGATTGTTCTGAACTACATTACAATCAGAAACTGCTAAACCTCCTCCTGAACATTTACCAGGTCCCCCAGAATAATTATTCCAATAACAATTCTCTATCCATATTGGAGTAAAACTAGCATACCCAACAAGATTACCAATATTTGTTGAAGAGGCATTATTAATAATCATATTTGTAAATGAATTATGTATATATGCTCCAAATACCTCGTCAGCATAACCAAGTAAACCTCCAACCCCCGCATTCCCAGTAATATTCCCTACAGAATAAGAATTATCAATATCTCCTGTAATGGTATACCCTACTAAACCTCCCACATAATTAGATGCACTTGCATTAATTGTCCCATAAAAATAAGAATTATTTATTCTACCATCCCCGTGGCCCACTAAACCTCCAATGTAAGCATTACCACTAAAAGCACTTTGAATAGAGCCCGTTACATAAAGATTAAACAAGTTTCCACTGCTACCGGTCGTTCCTCCAACTACTCCCCCAATATTAACTTGGCCAGATATATTAATATTAATTAATCTTAAATTAGAAACATTTGAATTAGTGTTCACAACTCCAAACAATCCAACATAATTAGTGCTTGGCATGTTTATAGTTAAATTCCCAATAGTATGATTAGCTCCATCAAAATTTCCAGTAAATTTATTTGTAGCATCACCAACAGGTTGAAAACCAGCTCCTCCATTCCAATTAACAGTATCTGAACAACTTACATTTGAACCAAGAGCATAATTAATTCCAAGATTATTCTCCATTCCTTGCAATTGCTTACATGTAGTTATATTACTAGAATTAAATATTTCTATTTCTCTTGTTTCAGTACTATTTATATTTCCAACACTATCATTAACAGTAATATTATAATAATAAATACCCAAACTTAAACTTGTCCAATTAATTACTCTCTGATTATTTATATAACTAGTTGTATTAACCTCGCCTCTAGATGAATTATATAATGAAAATATTATAGTGTCTTCACTAATTTCTGTAATTGAAACATTTACAAATATATTTGTGTTTGGTGTTGCAGAATTATTTGAAAGAGTTGGATTACTAAAATCAATCAAAGGATACACACTATCTTTAAAGAAAGTCACACTCTCACTATCATTAATATTCCCAGTACTATCATTACAATAAACACTCCAAGTATTTGAACCCTCCAGACTTTCCAAGTCAGTCCAATTCACACCAGCAACAACAATGCTTGAATTATCACTTCCATTATTCCACCAACAATAACCTGCTTCACTAACAGTATAATTAAGAGCACTTACATTAACATCATAAGTATCATTAAGAGGATAGATTATGTTTACGTCTGGATTTATTGAATCGCCTCCACTAGCTGTAAAATTACCATATTTTATTGTGTAATAGTTTGAACCTGAAGTTCCAGTTACATAAGTATTATTAGAAGAATCAACTGCGATTCCATAAGCAGTCCCTGTAACCTCAGTTATATTCCAAATTTCACTACCTGTAGAATTATATTTTATTGTGTAGTATTTAGAATTTGCCACTCCTGTAACATAAACATTATTATCAGAATCTACTGTAATTCCATAAGCAGAATCCTGATTCCCACCATTATAAGTTGCATTCCACAATTGCCCTCCTGTTGAATTGTATTTTATTGTATGATAATCAAAATTTGCTCCATTATTAACAGAACCTGTAACATAAACATTTTCACTAGAATCAACTGCTATTCCATAAGCTGTATCAGTACCACTTCCAGAATCATAAGTTGTATTCCATATTTCACTACCACTAGAATTATATTTTATTGTAAAATAAACACTATACATACCCAAATCTCTTGTTCCCGTAACATAAACATTTCCAGAACTATCGACTGTTATCCCATATGCAGACGAGGCTGGACCAGTAGCATTCCAAACCTGCCCCCCAGTTGAATTATATTTTATTGTATAATACTTATCTTCTGAACTTCCAGTAACATAAGAGTTTCCTAAAGAATCTACTGTTATTCCATACGCATAAGTACCTATATTTCCACTATTATGAGTTACATTCCAAATATAATTCCCATTTAAATCATACTTCAAAGTGTTCCAGACACGATAAGTTACAGGGCCCCCCCTACTAGAAAACCCAGTTACATAAACATTACTTGAATTATCTACAGCAATTGATTTAGCATAATTATAAGCATTATTATCATCATAACTAACATTCCAAACATATCCTCCTGTTGAATTATATTTAATAGTAGTATAATTATAAGGACCAGATCCGGGTGTATATCCAGTAACATAAACATTATTATCAGAATCAACAGCAACACTTTTAGCAGTTCCTATGGGCCCTGTCACATTCCAACTTTGATTAGGAGCAAATTCCTCTGGATCCACAATATAATCAAACTCAACTCCTTCCCCAAACACCCTTAAATCAAATGTATCATAACTTTCATCCTCACCCAAATTACTCAAATAAATTTTATACCCATCCTCCTCATCAACATCTTCAAATCTTGCAATTTCTTCATTATCATCTTCTCTATAAACTCCTATTTCAGAACTTCTTCCACCAACCCCTCGAGCATAAATAGTAATATCTCTCTCTGAAGTTAAATTTTCTTCAAAAGTTACTCTAACATATTCATTATTACTAATCACATTACTCCAATTATCATCTTGTTCTTTAACAGAATCATAAATATCATCTAAAAACTCTCTGTTTTCATCTAAGTGCTGTGCTTTAATAATTAAGATAATAAGAGTTGGGTCTAAATAAACAATATCTCCAACTTCTGCTTCTCCATTAAAATCTTTTTCAATATAAACAGTTACAGTATTTTCATATTCTATATCTTGCACTTCTGTATCAATTCCAATTATTTTTCCAGTTATTCCATAAAATCCATAAAAAAGCTTAACAATCATTCCAGTAATACTTTCTTGTTCTTCAACTTGTTCTTCTAACTCATCAGATTCTAATTCTTGCTCAACTTCTTGTTCTTCCTGCTCATTTACCTCACTTACATTTTCCTCACTCTCTTCACTTTCAGATTCATTTTCACTTATCTCATCAACAGTTTCATTAACAATTTCAGTAATATTTTCAGTTTCAGTTATGTTAAACTCAGTAATATTAATTTCACTCTCATTAAACTCTTCAGTAATATTCTCAACTTCAGTTATATTTTCATCAATTATAATCTTAATCTCACTTTCATTAATCTCCACTACATCAATCTCTTCTGTAACATTCTCATCAATTGTGAGATTAATTTCAATATCAGTAATATTCATCTCAGACACATTTATATCTGTAATATTAATCTCTGTCTCGTTTATTTCACTAATATTAAAAATTATTTCATCAATTTCACTAACATTAATAGCATAAGTTATATTCCTAATAGTAAGATTTTTAACATCTATTTTAAGTGCAGGAGATTCTATTCTTACAGTATAACCTGCATCTACTAAATCCTGAAAAGAAAGCAAATTATTACCAATTCTTAATGTATTTTCATTATAAACCTTTATTTTTTTATCACTTGTAACATCAATTTTAGCCATAAAATTCAAATCATTTAATTTTACTTTATAACCCCATTTATATTCAGGCTCTTCTTCTTGAGAATCTTCTAAGATAACAGTTTCATCCACAATTATCTCAAAATCCTCTGCTTCAATAACAGTTTTATCTTCAATTTCCTCAATTTCTGTTTCTGTGAGTTCCTCAACCTTTTCCTGTATTTCTTCAATATCTATTTCTATAACATCAGATCTACTCTCATTACCAACTTCTGTTTCATTACTAGTTTCATTATCACCTACAGCAATAACATTACCACTAATTCCCGGAACACTTTCTAATTGTTCCATATCTAAATCTTCAGATATCTCTGCTACAACTCCTTCAACAAAATCACTATAATTTAATAAATCAAAATATAATCTTAAATTACCCTTTCCAAGAGCAAAATCCATTCGTTTATTTTTATTTTTATTTTTTATTTCACCAGAAATATTTTTTGGTTCTCGAATTTCTAAATCAATTGTTTTTTTATCAAATTCTTGATTAATAATTTCATTTTCCTGACCACTAATAATCAAACTTGCTTCTTCCAGAGCGAGTTTATTTTCATTTATAACAAATCCAACAAATCCTGAAACAGATTCATTGGTTAATGAAAATCCCACTGCTAAAATTAAAACTCCAAGAACAACAAAAGCTAATAAGAAAAAAATTAATCTCTTATTTACTTTTTTTTCAGAAACCTTATTACTTTTCTCAGGCCCAGAAACAAATCTTGTTTTTACCTCACCATTTTCTCTATAACTCTCATAATAATACGGACCAAAAGTCTTACCATTTCTTTTTATATATTTCTTATACACCATTTTTTTGTTTTCTTTTTCTCTTTTTATCGAAAGTTTTATATAGTTTTAATGTTTATTATTATTGAGATAGGGGAACAGGACCTGACGAACCCCAGACTTGATCTGGCTAGTAGGATAGACGGACCTACTTACCCTATTCTTTTTACAATAATTATTTAACATTCTTTAATCGCTCTATGTTTAAAATATTATCAAGAATAAGACTAATTTGATATTCAGGAGTATTTTTTCTTAATTCACTTTCTTTCATTACTTCTGTTTTTCCTGTATCAACAATATTAACAAGCTTTTTGAAATTAGAATATTCGTGATTATCAACAGAGATTAAGATTAAACAGTTTTCATTCTTTTTCAAAAAATCTAAAACATCAGAATAAATCTCTAAATTTTGCCTCATTTCCTTAATTTTTATTTTAACAAAATAAGAAAAAATATCCTCTCTTTTTATAGTATTTTTAATATTTTTTAAATACAAACCCTTATTCCTTGCATCCTTAAAATGTCTAAACCTAGAAATTTTTGATAATATTTTTTTAAAATTCTCTCTTTCTAAAATCATATATCCAATTAAATTTTTAGAGTAATCTATATAAATATAATAATCAAATTCTTTTTTTGTTTTTTTATACACCATCTTTTATTCTTTTTTCTCCTCTTCTTTTATCGAAAGTTTTATATACCTCTATCCCTTTTGTTTATAGTAAGGGTTGCCTGGAGGAGCTGTGTGGACTTTGCCGAAGCACAGCATAATCGGGTTTGTGGCTTTGGCCAACCACCCTTGCATTTTATTTTTTAAACTCAAATAAAACATTTTCTATCATCTCCTTTGATATCAATTGTGAAGCATGCCTTTTCCTACGAAAAGTTCTCAAAGCAAATTTATGTGCTCTAGATTTAGGTTCATCTCCCTGTCTAACTAATATTTTAATATCTTGCAAATAATCATTCTCTTTAAACAAAAGAGGAAGAAGATTTTTTAAAACTCTAAAATCAACATCCTTACAAATCTTAATTTCATTAATATTTTCTAATTCATTATTAATAAGATAATAAATTAAAATAAAGTGTAATTTTTCTATTAAATTATTAATTTGTCCCCCATATTTTTTTATTATTTCTTTTTTATCTTTGCTCCTTAAAAAAACACTTTTTTCAATTCCATTTTCTCTCCTGAATCCAAGAGCAGAATCATAATTAAGCTGTTGAATCTGTCCACTTATATCAATTTCAATCTTCATTTTTATACACCATTTTTTCTCCTCTTCTTTTATTGAAAGTTTTATATAGTTTTAATGTTTATTATTATTAAGATAAGGGAACAGGACCTGACGAACTCTAGACTTAATCTGGTTAGTAGGATAGACAGACCTACTTACCCTATTCTTTTTATAATAATTATTTATCATTTTTAATATCAACTACCTTCCAATAACCTCCTTTTTTACTTCCAATTCTTTTAAGAATCCCTTTACCTTTAAGCTTTTTAAGATTCCACTCAACTCCTCTTCTTGTTAAACCTGTCTTTTTAGATATTTCTTCCTGTATAATTGTTGGATTTTCTTTTATTAAATTTATAATTTTTTCCACAGTTTTTTCCACAGTTTTTTCCACAGTTTTTTGGCTAATATCTGATCTTTCAAATATTATTCTAAAAAAACCATTAGTTTCAAACCTAACTTTAAGATTTCTTTCTTTAATTAATTTTTTTATCCTATTTATACCAGAACCTATTTTTTCAATTAAACCAATTCTATGAAGAATATTAAATATAATTGGATTTCTAGATAAACTTATTTTACCTAAATCTTTTTTATCAAAAAGAAGTTTACCTTTATTATATATTTCAATTCTGTCATCAAATATCTCAACAAAGATTCCTACTCCCTTTTCAAAATAATCTCTATGTGCTAAAGAATTAAGTAAGGCTTCTTTCAAAGCTTCTTCAGGAATTTCAAGAATCTCTTTTCTAGGACCTCCTCCTTCAATCTTATATTCTAATCTTAAATGTTGTTTTAAAAAATTCAATGAGTCATTATAATTACTAATTAAATCTGTTTTGAAATCTTTTCTATCAATTATATTAACCCTTTCTTTTCCTTTATACAAAACACAAGTTACAAAATTCTGCCTTATAAATTTTTCAATATTTTTTCCAAAAAATAAAACTCCTGCATTGTTTAACTTAAAAGAATTATCTATTTTTTTCCCAAGAGATAAATTAATTAAAATTTCAGTAATTTTATTATTTTTAGATAATCTATTATCTATTAAAAATTGGTTAAATTTATCTTTATCAAAATCTTCTGGAAATTTAAAATCCTCATTCATCTGTTCATCAAACCTGACTCTCCCAATTTCTGTTACAAACTTCATTATTTCATCTCTAGATAATTTCTGAGAATTTGGGCCCTCTCTAATAAAAAATCCTAAAGAACATTGATAAGGTTTATTTTCACCTTCTAAAACATTAATTATCAATACATTATCAAAATGTTCTAAATTGATTTTAACAAAAGGATCACACTTTCTTGCAATATCTTGAATCTGTGATTTTAATTTATTAGTTATTTTAATTCCTTTTATCCTACCATCATCACTAATTCCTAAAAAAATTCTTCCACCTTTAGAATTAACAAATGCCACAATCTCTTTAGCTAAACTCTTGCTATCAAAACTCTCTTTAAACTCTATTTTTAATCCTTCTCCTTGCTCTAAAATAAAATCCATTTCCTCTTTTTTCATTTTTTCTCTTTATTCTACCTCTTTCAAATATTTTTCAAAAACTTCTTTTTTCATCTTAAACATCTTTTTTATAATCTCTTTCCCTTGTTCAAAATCAACTTTTGTTCCATAGTAATTAACTCCATTCCTAATATATCTAAACCTATCAAAACTATTAAAATCAAAATCAGAAACTAATGATTTTAATAGCTCTCCTAAACATAAATGAGAAGTAACCTTATAACTTTTTAAAATACAAAATGCTTCTAAAATTTCTCTTAAAGAATCATAAGCCATTGATAAATATGCAGAAATATTTACAGAATCAATTTTTGCTGATATAACTGTTCTTTCTTTAATATCAGACATCTCTATTAAAGATTTTATTAATTCATTATTTATTCTTGTTTTTTTAATAAAACCTTTTTTATAGCAATCTTCTAAATCCATTTTATTTTACCTTGCAAAACAATTCCATTTAATACATTATTAATTAAATGTTCATTTTTCAAATCTTTTAAATTTTTAATATTAAAAATTTGTATTTCTTTGTTTAATTTTTTTTCAAATTTTTTTAGCTCAGGAAATTTATTTGTCTTCTCAGAAACAATTACTAAATCAATATCACTATCTTTAGTATCAAAACCATCAGAAGCAGAACCATATAAAACAATACAAGGTTTAATATAATATTTATTTAAACTCTCAATTAACCCACTATCTTTTAATTTTTGCATATTATAAAAAACTTTAATATTTCTATAAATATCACTATCTACATCTGCTTTATATAAATTATAGTTTCTATCTTTTTTTTCTTTTAATACTCTTTTTTTTGAAAAATTTTTTAATTCTTTACTAGCAGTTGCAGGAGCAATTTTCAAGATTCTAGCAATTTCTCTAACATTAAACTCCCTATGAGAATCTTCTAAAAATACTTTCAAAATGTTTAATTCTTTGAACATATGTTTAATTAAATGAACAATACTTTATAAATCTTGTCATTTCCTCTTTTTTTCATTTTATCCTTCCCTTATTTTGTAAGGTAATCAATATAATTAAGTTTCATTAACCCTTTCCAATAAAACCTCAACTCTTTTTGTAAG
>CAYRKK010000020.1:0-15827 GCA_964424875.1 Candidatus Woesearchaeota archaeon | reverse complement strand
TATTATTAGAAATAATAAATTAATTGAGTTCAATTAATTTGGGATGGAGCTGTATTGTTTTTTTATAGAATTGATTAGAAGGATAAATCAATAAATTTAAAAGTATTGTATTTGTTGAATATTTATGAGCTCGTGGCTTAGCCTGGTTAAAGCGCCGCTCTTATAAGGCGGAGATCGCAGGTTCAAATCCTGCCGAGCTCATTTATTTTTATTTAGTATTTTAAAGAGAAATATGGGAATATAGAAATTTATTTAAAGTTAGTTTTCTGTGAGGGTTTATGGATTATAAAGGAGTTATAATTGAAGAAAGTCTTGAAGATAAAAAAGTTCTTGAAAAGGTTAAGATAGTTAAAACTAGATTTGAACAGGTTAATGAAAAACATAAAACTCCTTGGATTAAACAATGGACTTTGATTAATGTTAATATTCCAGAAGATAAAGCTCAAGAAATTGCTGAGGAAATTAGTAAAAGTTTAGATTTTAAACATAGTTGGTATGCTGATTTTAAGAATGATAGCCATCATTTTATTATTTTTAAAAATAAGGTTTTTTGTGTTAATGTTTATAGTAAAGAACAATATGATAAAGTAAAAGAGTATGGAATTTCTTTAGGAATTCCATATTATCAACTTACTTTTCATCCTAAAGTAAAAAAAGGAGAAATAAAATGTTAAACAATAAACTTTATAAAGTTAGGAAGACTTTGTTTAATAGCAATTTTCGGATTGTGAATATGCTCCCCGGTGATCTTGTGGTTGCCGGATGTTTTTTATTTTTTAATGTTGGAGGGATTTGTTAATGGAAGATACTCTTGTTTTTGTTGATAATGGATTTTTTAAATTAGTTAAAGATAATTTTGAGAAACAAAATAAAAAAAAGAAAAAACTTCTACAAACTTTCAGAAATATTTGCAAAAAAGAAGATTTGAATTTTAAGCATTTATTTTTTTATTATTCTCCTCCTTATCAATCAGAAAATCCTTCCCTAAAAGAAAATAAACTAAGACAAGATTTTGATAGAATTAAAAAGATGATTAAAAAAAGAAAATGGGCTACATTTAGGGAAGGAAGGTGTCAAAGATTAAAAATAGATGGAGAATATATATATAATCAAAAAGGTGTTGATATTTTATTAGTTATTGATTTAATGAGATTTGAGAGAAAGTTTCCAAATGTTAAAAAAATTATTTTAGTAGCGTGTGATTCTGATTTTGTTCCGGTTATTGAACAACTAAGAAGGGAAGATATAGAAGTTATTTTATATACTTATTTTGATAGGAAAAGAAATTCCTCTTTTTCAAGATATAATAAACTTTTAAAGGCTTGTGATAAATGGGTAAAGCTGGAAGAAGAGGATTTTGAAGATTCGCAATTAAATAATTCAAAAAAGAAAAAATCTAAAAATTAAAATGTTAATCGGTCTAGTTGGAAAACCTTCAGCAGGAAAAAGCACTTTTTTTAAATCTACAACTTTAGCAAATGTTCTTATTGCTGCATATCCTTTTGCAACAATAAAACCAAATCATGGTGTGGGTTATGTTAAGATTGATTGTTTATGTAAGGAAAAAAAAGTTAAATGCAATCCACAAAAAGGTTATTGTGTTAATGGAAAAAGATTTGTTCCTGTTGAATTATTAGATGTTGCTGGTTTGGTTGAAGGTGCTTCTAAAGGTCGAGGATTGGGAAATCAGTTTTTAGATGATTTAACTTCTGCTGATGTATTTATTCATATTGTTGATATTTCAGGAGAAACAGATGCAGAAGGCAAAGAAACAAAAGATTATAATCCTGTTGATGATGTTAAAATGTTGGAAAGTGAATTAGATTTATGGTATGTTGGTATTTTGAAAAAAGTTTGGAAAACATTTTCTAGGACTTTACAAAATACTAAGGGAGATTTTGCTAAAGCAGTTGCAAAACAATTTTCTGGTTTAAAAGTTGTTGAGGATGATATTAAAGAAGTTGTTAGAAAAGAAGTTTTTGATGTTGAAAAACCAAATAATTGGAGTGATGAAGAGTTATTGAGATTTGCTCATTGTTTAAGGCATTTGACAAAACCAATGATTATTGCTGCAAATAAATGTGATAGGCCTAATGCTGGAAAGAATCTTAAAGAATTAAAAAAAGTTTATCCTGATTTAATGATTGTTCCTTGTTCTGCTGATTCTGAACTTGCTTTAATGGAGGCTGGTAAAGCAAGATTGATTGAGTATATTCCTGGTGAAAATGGTTTTGAATTTAAAGATGGATTGAATGATAAACAGAGAGAAGCTTTAGAAAGTATAAAGAAAAATGTTTTAGATGTTTATGATTCAACAGGGGTGCAAGATGTTTTAAATAAAACTGTTTTTGAGTTGTTGAATTATATTGCTGTTTTTCCTGCTTCGGTTAATAAACTTGCAGATAGCAAGGGAAATATTTTGCCTGATTGTTTTTTATTAAAAAAAGGGAGCACTGCTTTGGATTTTGCTTATACTGTTCATAGTGATTTGGGTGATAATTTTATTAAAGCAATTGATGCTAGGACTGGAAGAGCTGTTGGAAAAGAGTATAAAGTGAAGCACAGAGATGGTTTTGAGATTATGACTAGATAAACTTAAATAATATAATCCATCATAATATGAAGGTGGAATTATGAGAAAAACAAATAAAAATTTATTTACAACTTTGGGTGCAATATCTATGATTATGGGTTTAGCAGTAATAATTCCTTCTTATCTTAATGAAAATTATATAGGTTTTAGCATAAGCCTTTTATTTGTTATATTTGGGGCTGTTTTTTTATCAATTGGTTTTGGTGATTAAAATGGATGTTAGGAAAAATCTTTTAGATTTATATTTTCATAAATATCTTTCTTATAAGAATACTGCAATTATTATGATGTTTGGATATTTTGTAGCATTATTAGTTCCTTTCTTAATAGGTGAATTGAGTTTTTTTAATCTAAAGGATACTTTTTCTGTTGGAATTGTTTCTTCATTTTTTATCTCTTTAACTCTTTTATTTTTAAATAATTTTAATTATCATCTTAAAAAAATTCCTAAAGAGATTAAGAAGTTGGATGTCTTAGATTAATTTATTCTTTTTATAATCTCCCTAATAAATTCTAAATCATATTGTGTTTTTTTAATATCTGTTGTTGTTTCAAGAGTTATTTCTGCATTTTTTGGATAAAGTGAGAGGATTTTTTTTAATGGAATATCTGATTTGGGATTGGAAAACGAGCAATGATTATCTATTTTTGAATTCATTTTTTGTCCTCCAATGTGGAAATGAGAAGGTTTAAGTTTTAGAAAATCTTGAATAAGTATATGGGGGTTTAAGTTTTGAATATTTGCACTTGCAATTGCATGAGAAACATCAAAACAAAATCCTACTTTAGTATTTTTTAAAAATTCTTTTACATTCTCTGGATTAATAGTAATAGAGTTGTTCATGTATAAATTCTCAATTATTATTCTTTTATCTTTTATCTTTTTTATAAAATTTAATGATTGTTGTTTAGAACAATTTTTATTTATAATTGCACCTGAATGAAGAATTATTTTTTTTGCATTTGTTTTGTCTGCGAGTTTTATTGCAAAATTAATTGATTTTAGATTTTGTTTAAGCATTGTTTTATCAGCAGGATTACTTCCTTGTTTAAAGTGTTCTGCATGGATAACTATTGGTTTTGAAAATTTTTTAAGAAAATTATAATTATTTTTTTGAATTGCCTGAACTTCAAAAAAATCTGCTTGGTTTTCAAAATGTTTTAAGAATTTTTCATCTTTGTATGTTTTAACACCAATTTTCATTATTAGTTAAAAACAATTAGTTTTTTAAACTTTAACATTTTGGGTTTTTAATGAAATATAGAGAAGCTGAAGTTGTAGTTGAGAGAGTTAGAGAAAATCCAGAATTATTATTGTCAGAGGATTATGCTAGAGTTCAATGTGGGGGGAATTGGTTGATTGATTTAGCAGTTCAAATGGGGCCTAATTGTAATAGAACTTGTAGTCATTGTTATGGGGGATTTGGAAAACATAGAAAAGGTTTACCAAGTGAAGGATTAGTTAGAAAGTTATTAGAAGATTCTTTAGATGCTCAACTTTATACAATTACTTTAACAGATGGAGAACCTATGAGATTGGAAAATAAACTTGTTATGGGGATGTTTGCAGAGCATAGTGAAAAAATACCTATTGCAATTTTGACAAATGGAGTTTTTGCAAGAACTTTGGATAATGCAACAAAATGGTTTGAATTTTTAAAAGACAATGGATATGATCTTGGAAAAGAGGGAAATTTAATTCAAGTAAGTACTGGACCTACATATAAGGTTCATACTAAAAATTATGCTAGATTGAATTGGGCTTTAAAAGAAACCTTTCCAAATGTTAATCCTGTTCAACATTTAGGTTATATTTATTTAGGAACTAATCCAGAAAGTGAAGAAGAAAAAAAAGGATGGGATAAACTTATTCAATATGTTTTTAATATTTTTTGCAGAGATGATGGAAAAGAGGGCAGAGTAGAAGGACCTAAAATTACTGATTATGGAGATAGTGCTACTTATCTATATCCTGTTGATAGTGATAAAGGTATTGAAATAGTTTATAGATTTTGTGATCCTGATGGTGGTGTTAGTAATTTTGCTGTTTTTGGAGATGAGGAGGTTTTAAAAGTAGAAGATCTTAGTTTTTCACCTAGAACAAGAAGTTCATTAGTTGTTTCTAGCAAGGGCGAAGTTGGATTTGGTGATTCGCAAACCTGTGTTGGACCTGCAAAAATATATGGTAATGTTTTTGAAGAATCTTTAAGAAGAATTAAGGAAAGGATTTATGATGACCCTATTTATTTTGCAAATCAATTAGGCTCAATGAGATTTTTATATTCATTAGCTCAAGAAGTTGACCCTAGTTTTGTTGTTAGGGGTAGAATAAAATGTGATGTTTGTCATGAATTTTATCAAAGACCTGGTTTAGTTGATGCAGTTAGGGGAAAATTAAAAAAACAAGGGATTGTGAAAACATTTAGAGATTATATAAGTAGGGAATTAGAAAGAGTTGCATAATTGCACTTTAAAATATATATTAGGATTCAACTATCTTTATAAGTTGATTTTTTTGTTTGTTTTTATGGCAGAGAAATATGTTTATAGTTTTAAAGAAGGAAATAAAGATATGAAAAAAACTCTTGGAGGCAAGGGATGTTTATTAGCTGAGATGACATCAATAGGATTGCCTGTTCCAGGAGGATTTACAATTACTACTCAAGCATGCGCTAATTTTTATGATGAAGGAAAGAAAATTAGTGAGGAAGTTAAAGAGCAGATTAAGGAAAAATTAAAAGAATTAGAAAAAGAAATGAATAAGAAATTAGGAGATAGGGAAGATCCTTTGTTGGTTTCTGTTAGAAGTGGTGCAGCTGTTTCAATGCCTGGAATGATGGATACTGTTTTGAATTTAGGATTAAATGATGAAAGTGTTCAAGGATTAGCAGATAAAACTGGAAACCAAAGGTTTGCTTATGATTCTTATAGAAGATTTATTCAGATGTTTGGAGATGTTGTTATGGAAGTTGAACATAAGTTTTTTGAAGAAATTTTAGATAGTGTTAAAAATGAAAAAGGTGTTAAATTAGATACTGATTTAACTGCTGATGATTTGAAATTAGTTGTTGAAAAATATAAAGAATTGATTAAAGCTAAAACTGGAAAAATGTTTCCTAATGACGGGTTTGAACAATTAGAAATGGCTATTGGTGCTGTTTTTGGTTCATGGAATAATGATAGAGCAATTAGTTATAGAAGATTGAATCATATTCAGAGTTTGTTGGGAACTGCTGTTAATATACAGTCAATGGTTTTTGGTAATATGGGAGAGGATTCTGGGACTGGTGTTTGTTTTACTAGAAATCCTTCAACAGGAGAAAATAAATTTTATGGTGAATTTTTAATGAATGCTCAAGGTGAAGATGTTGTTGCAGGTATTAGAACTCCTAGAAAAATTGAAGAACTTGAAGAAATTAATTCTGAAGCTTATAAGCAATTATTAGAGATAAGAGAAAAATTAGAAAAACATATGAAAGATATGCAGGACCTTGAGTTTACAATACAGCAAGGGAAGTTGTATATGCTTCAAACTAGAAATGGTAAGAGAACTGCTCATGCTAGTGTTAGAATTGCTATTGAAATGGTTGAAGAAGGGTTGTTAGATAAAAAAGCTGCTTTATTAAAAGTTGAGCCTGATGCATTGGATCAGTTGTTGCATAAGCAATTAAATGATAATTCTAAAAAAGATGCAAAAGTATTGGCAACTGGTTTGCCTGCTTCACCTGGTGCTGCTGTTGGTAAAGTTGTTTTTAATGCAGAAGATGCCAGAGTCCAGGCTGAAATGGGTGAGAAAATTATTTTAGTTAGAACAGAGACAAGTCCTGAAGATATTGAGGGAATGCATGCTGCTCAAGGAATTTTAACTGCTCGAGGTGGAATGACAAGTCATGCTGCTGTTGTTGCAAGAGGAATGGGTAAGTGTTGTGTTGCTGGTTGTAGTGATTTATTAATTAGTGAAGAAGCTAAAGTTTTTGAAGTAAATGGAATAAAGTTTAATGAAGGAGATATTATTACTTTAGATGGTTCTTTAGGAGAAGTTTTTGCAGGTGCTTTAGAATTAGTTGAACCTAGTTTAACTGGTGATTTTGGAAAGTTAATGAAATGGGCTGATGAATTTAGAAAGTTGAAGATAAGAACTAATGCTGATACTCCTAAAGATGCTGAAACTGCTTTAAAATTTGGTGCAGAGGGTATTGGACTTTGCAGAACAGAGCATATGTTTTTTGAAGCAGATAGAATTAAAGCTGTTAGAGAAATGATTTTAAGTGATAATAAAGAAGGGCGTGAGAAAGCACTTGAGAAATTATTACCTATGCAAAAAAGTGATTTTTATGAGTTGTTTAAAGTTATGGATGGAAGGCCTGTTACAATTAGATTTTTAGATCCTCCGTTGCATGAGTTTTTACCTAAAGAAGAAAGTGAGATTATTGAATTAGGTAATGAAATGAATGTTGATGTTGTTAAGTTAAAAGAGAAGATTGAAGAGTTACATGAATTTAATCCAATGTTAGGTCATAGGGGATGTAGGTTAGCTATTACTTATCCTGAAATTGCTGAAATGCAATCTCGTGCTGTTTTTGAAGCTGCTGTTGATATAATTAAAGAAGGTAAAGAAATTATTCCAGAGGTTATGATTCCTTTAGTTGGTAATGTAAAAGAATTTGAAAATCAAAAACAGATTGTTGATAAGATTGCTTGTGAGGTTATGAAGGAGCAGGAAGTGGAGTTTAAATATCTGGTTGGTACTATGATTGAAGTTCCTCGAGGAGCTGTTACTGCTGATAAGATTGCTTTATCTGCTGAGTTTTTTAGTTTTGGAACAAATGATTTAACTCAAATGGGTTGTGGTTTTTCAAGAGATGATTCAGGTAGTTTTTTAAAAGAATATGTTGAAAAAGGGATTTATGATAGAGATCCTTTTCAAGTATTAGACCAAGAAGGTGTTGGCGAGTTAATGAAGATTGCTATTAAAAAAGGGAGAGATGTTAGACCTGATATTAAGTTAGGAATTTGTGGGGAACATGGTGGTGAACCTAGTTCTGTTGAATTTTGTCATAACATAGGATTGGATTATGTTAGTTGTTCTCCTTATAGGGTTCCTATTGCAAAGTTGGCTGCGGCTCAGGCTGTTTTGAAAGAGAGAAAAGATTAAATTTTTATTCTTTTAATTTTTCTTCAATATCTTTTGCAATATTCTCAATAGGTTGTTTACCATTAATTGTTATTAATTTGTTTTTATAGGTTTCTATAAGGGGTTTTGTTTCTTGATGGTAAACTTCAAGGCGTTTTTTAATTGCTTCTGGTTTGTCATCAGGTCTTTGAAATAGTTCTGTTTTACAATTATCGCAGATGTTGGGTTTTTGAGGGGGATTTGTTATTGTGTTGTAAATAGAATTGCAGTTTTTGCATGAGAGTCTGCTGGATAAACGTTTGATTGCTTCTTGGTCTGAGAGGGTTATTTCAATTACTTTGTCTATTGAAGCTATTTGGTCTAATAATTTTGCTTGTTCTGGATTTCTTGGATATCCATCGAGAATAAATCCATTTTTACAATCTAGTTGTTGTATTCTTTGTTTTAATAATTTAATTATGATTTTTATAGGAGCAAGAAGTCCTTTATCCATATGACTATCTATTTCTTGTTTTAATTCTCCTTTTGCATTTCTTAATAAATCTCCAATTGAAATATTTGGTATATTAAGTTTTTCTGAGAGTATTTTTGCTTGAGTTCCTTTTCCAGAACCTTGGGGTCCGATTATTATAAATTTGTTTGTCATATTATTAAATTAAAAAATAAGTTTTTAAAGTTAATCATACCCTAAGTTTATGAAACATGTCCGGGACATAATATTTTATAATTTAAGTTTTTTAATTTGTTAAGAGATTCTTGCATTTTTTCTGGTTGTGATTCTGGAAAATCTGTTCTTCCAATTCCATTATAAAATAAAGTATCTCCTGAAAAAAGAATATCTTTGTAGAGAATTGTTATAGAATCTTTTGTATGTCCTGGTGTTTGAATAATTTTAAATTGTTTTAATATTTCTTGAGGTAGTTGATTTATATTATTAAAGTTGTAGATTTTTGCATCTGGAAAAATATTATTATTTTCTATATGGTCGTAGTGAGGATGGGTTAAGATGATTATTTTAATTTCTTTTGGCTTTGTATTTAATTTACTTAAATCTTCGAGTAGTTCTGGTCTTGCTTTTTTTGAACCTGTGTCAATTAAAATATTTTGATTATTTAATTTAATTAAATAAATACATGAACTGAATTCTTTAAAATATAACTGGAAAATATTAGGAGTTATTTTGTTTATCATTGTTTTATTAATTTAGGAAATCTTATAAAGATTTAGGAATTGTTTATTATATGGGAAAGATTAAAGCTGATGTGAAAACATGAAAATTAAAATAAAAGTAAAACCTGGTTCTGGAAAACAAGAAATTGTTAAGACTGGTGATGAATATTTAGTTTATTTGAAAAATAGGGCAGAAGATGGAAAGGCTAATTTAGAGTTGTTGAAATTGTTGAAAAAATATTTTGGAAAGAATATAAATATTATTAAAGGGTTGAAGAGTAGAAATAAGATTATTGAATTAAAATGAAAGGATATTATGCTGTTAAACCTAATGGGGAAAAATTTTTAGATATTCCTAATGTTGCATATGTGTTTGAAAAATATGGAAGACTTTATTTTCTTTGTGATAAGGAAAGGATTGATGTAAGAGAAATATTTTGGAAAAATGAAAATGAATCAGATTATTTAGAAAGGACAAGACAAAGAGGATGGAAAATTGAGGAGATTGAAGTTTCTGAAAATTATAAAAAGTGGATAGGGAATTTAGTTGAGGGGAAAGAAAGAAGAGGAGGAAAAAAATTTAGTATGAAGGATTTAAGAACAGTAGTTAAAGCTCTTTATAGAGATGCTAAGAAAGAATTTAAAAAGCAGAGAAGAATAAGATTAAGGGACGGAGATTTTGTTAATGAAGCAGAATTTGATGTATATTGGTGGATGAGGGGAGAAGAGCCGAATACACAGTTTTGGGATTCAAATGAGCTTGATTATAAAGATTCTGATGAAGATTATGATCCAGCAGATTGGTGGAAAGATGGGGGTGAACTTCCTGCTTGGGGAGAAGATGAGTAAAATGCCAATAAAATATGAACTAGCAGAAGATTTGCAGAAAGCTGTTAATGAAATTGCTGTAATGTTATTTCCTCATGTTAGGATAGATTCTGTTGTTTGTATGAGAAGTTTTGGAAGTTCTTCAAGAGGAACAATTGCTCGTTGTCATGCTCTTGGAAAAGCAATGCAATTAGCTCTTGGTCGTAAAGGGTTTTATGCTATTGAAGTAATTAGTAAAAGGTTTGATAAACTTTCTGAAATTGATAAAATAAAAACCTTAATTCATGAATTAATGCATATTCCTAAAAGTTTTGGAGGAGGTTTTAAATATCATAATTGGGTTTGTGAGGAAAATGTTGAAATTGAGTATGAAAGGTATGTTAATATGAAACGTCAGAGTGGAGTTGGATTAGGAGGAGAAATAAAGGAAAGAGAAGATGATTTAAAGAAAATAAAAAAAAGCTGGTGGTAGTTATTTTTAAATAGTTTTGTTGTTGATGAATAGTATGAAATTTGGGAAAAAAAGAGGGCAGATTGCCGTATTTGTGATTGTGGGAATTGTTTTAATTATTATAATTGGAGTGTTTTTTTTATTGAGGAATAATCTTTCTAAAGAAAAAGGGATTGATTCTCAGGCAGATTCTATTTCTTCTTTTGTTGAAAGTTGTATTGAACAAACGAGTAATGATGCGATTTTGCATATTTCAAAAAGAGGAGGATATTTTATTGCTCCAAAAGGTTCAATTCATAATAAAATACCTTATTATTATAATAAAGAAAAAAATTTGATGCCTTTAAAAGAAAGAATTGAAGATGAGCTTTCTTTGTATATGGATAATATGTTATTTTTTTGTATTAAGAATTTTGTTGATTTTCCTGATTTTGATGTTAGGCATGGAGAGGTTGAAAGTGATGTTAAGATTTATGACGAGAAAATTGTTTTTGAAATTAAGTATCCTTTAAGTTTTAGCAAAGGAGAAAATAGTTATGTTTTTGAAGATTTTGATTTTGAGGTTGACGTTAAATTGGGAATGATTTATAATGTTATTGAACAGATTATAAATGAACAAAAAAAATGAGAATTATGTTTGCCATAGTTGTATTTTAAAATTAGCAATTGATAATGATTTGTATATTGAAATGAATGATTATGATAATTCAATAATATTTAGTGTGAGAGATGAGAATTTAAAAATAAATGGTGAAACTTTGAGATTTAGTTTTGCAAATAAATATGAGGTAGAAAAATGAAAAATAAATTAAAATTAATATTGATTTTTTTAATTATGATTTTAGTGGTTGTTATGGGTTTAGTATTTGCTGAAAATGGAGAAGAAATAATTAAAATAGGAAGTTTAGAGATTATTGGGGAAAACATAGAACATTCTTCAGAGGGTGGACTTCATGAAATTATTTTTAATGAAAATTCTTTTATAGAGGTTAAAACTGAGGGTGGAGATATAAAAAGATATGAAGATTTTTTTAAAGGAGCATTGTTTATTTTTAATGAAAATGGAGAATTAGTAGAAGCAAGTTTTAAAGCAACAAAATCTAAAAATTATTATTTAGCAGGTTATGAATTTTATGTTTCAGAAAATTCAAATGTTTTGTATAAAAATGGTAAAGTTAATATTGGAGTTCCTGTAAGAAGTGAAATTAAAGAGCCAGTAAAAATTGATTTAAGTGTTAAAGATTTAGAATTTGCATGGTCTACTTTTGAAGGAAAACCTGTTGTTCTTTCTGATGGAATTGAATTTATTGGAGTATTAAGATATGATTCAAAAGGCTTGTTTTTTAAGGAAAATGTAAAAATCTCAGGAAAGGAGATATTTAATAGTAATGAAAATAAAATTTATCTTGATTTTGATGGGGAAGAAAAAAATACAGATTATGCTTATATTTCTATTGGAAAAAAAGATTTTATTATGTTTTCTTCTGATGAAGAAAATGCTTTTGCAGTAAATTTTCCCGTGGGTGATGAGTTTGCAAGAGTTGAGAAAAATGATCATTTTGCTGTAAAAGTTATAGATGGTGTGGTTTTTTTAAAAAATAGAGTAATTGATGATGATTCTCTTTTAAATGATAAAGTTATATTAGAAGAAATTAATGGAGATGCTATTATTGATAATGATTATTATACTTATAAGTCAATAGATGGAGAGGTGGTTGGTAAAAGAGGGGTAGGAATAAAAGAAATATGGGGAGATTTTAGTAAAACCTCAACTGTTGCATCAGAAGTATTGTTTAAAGATAAAAAAGGTAGTTTAATTATAAAAAAAGATTATAAATTGCTTGTCAGTAATTTTAATGAGTTTTTATGGGTTCCTTTTGATGCAGAAGAAGGTGATTTAGAAGAAAGTTATATTGGAACTAATTTATTAAAAAAAGCATCAGTGAGATTAAGTTATAATTATCCAAGTGAGGAGAGTTTTGAAGAACAGACTGGGATTGAATTGTTATTTGGATTTTATGAAAACAGTATTAAACCTGAGCATATAAGATTGTTAAAAGAATTTTATGATAGTTTAACTGAAGATGTTCAAAAAGAGATGGTGGGAAAAACTATTAAATTAACTCCAGAGCGAGCGGCTTATGGTGGAACTATGGGTATAAATTTTCCAGGAAGGGTATTTTTATCTGAAAGCCAAAGGTGGGGTAGATATAGCTATGTTTTTAATATTTTTGATCATGAAGCAAGCCATGTATGGCATTATAGTTTAGGAATTGGTCCAGAAAGTCTTGATGTTAAAGATGAGAAGTATGAACAAGGGCAAGAATTTTTAAAAGAAATAAAAGAAGTGCAAGGAGTTTTTAATCTTGATAATATACGTTTTTGGAGTTTTGAACCTAAATTTGGATTTACATATGGATATGGTACAACTAATATTTATGAATATATTGCTACTTATGGAGAGTTTCTTAATAGACCTGATTATTGGGAGAGTTTAATTAATGCAGAAAATCCAAATCATAAAACTTATAGGGCATCACTTGGTTTATTATGGAAATATGGAAGAGCAACTGATGAACAAGTGAATAATATTTTTAGTTCTTCAAATCTTGTTTCAGATGAAAATGCTCTTTTAGGTTATATTAAAGATGCTCTTTTAGGTTATATTAAAGATGCAAAAAATGATCCTTGGCTTCATGATTCTAAATCTTTAGAATTAGTTCCAGAAAAATATAGGAGGTTTAGATGATGAAAATTAAAAGTTTAGTAATTATCATACTTGAAATACTTATTTTAATTAATTTAGTTTATGCTTATCCTTTTTATTATGATGTTTTATTAAATTATGATAATGAGGATATTGATATAGACTTTGTTAATATTATATTTTTAGATAAAGAAATTGAGAAAAATAGTGGTGAATATGTAATGAAAGTTTTGGATGATAATGAAAAAACTTTGAGTGAAGATAAGTTTGATGTTTTTAATATTGTAGACTATGATGAAATTGATGAAACAGGGAGAATAGTTGGTGGAGGAGTTGAAGAATTTGAAAATTTAACATTTGAAGTTTATATTCCATATAATGAAAAGGCTAAGGAGATAGTGATTTATGATGAGGGTGATAATGAAATTGCAAGAAAAGATATTAGTATGTATTCAAAAACAGATGTGATGGAGGATTTTAAAGAAAAGGATTTAGGTAAACGGGAAAGTGATAAGGGTATTGTAAGTTTTGGAGATAAACCTTTTAATTATTTTTGGATTATATTAATAGTTTTAATTATAGTTCTTGTAGTTTTAATAATTTATTTTTTAAGGAAAAAGGGAAATGAAATTTAAATTTAATTATCATAAAAAAGAAATTGAATTAGATGTTAAAGAATGTCGGGGGGTTTTTTCACAAGCATCTGGTTTAATGTTTAGAAAAAAAAGCAAACCCTTGCTTTTTGTTTTTAAGAAAAAAAAGAGAAGAGCAATTCATTCATTTTTTTGCAAGCCTTTTATTGCGATTTGGTTTGATGGAGATGAGGTTATTGATATGAGGGTTGTTAGGAATTGGGAATTTTTAATTAAACCTCGACGAGAATTTGACAAGCTTTTAGAAATACCTTCATGTAATAAAAACTTTTTGTTATTTGCCGACGGGAGAAAGATTTAAAAAGACTTTTTTCTTTTATAGGTTATAATATTTAATAAAAAGGAGGTCGATGTTAAAAAATGGGAAAAGTTATTGCAAAAGATGTTATAAAAAGGAAACCAGGTTATCTTTACTATGTAGATGGTAAAGGAAATGTTTGTGAGGCTAAGATGGCTAGAGGCGGTAAAAAAAAGAAAAAAGTTGCTAAAAAAAAGCCTGCAAAAAAGAGTCCTGCTAAGAAAAAGCCTGCAAAAAAGAAAAAAAGATAATTAAGTTTATTCTGGGGTAAAAAGAGGTTATTTTTATTTTTTTATTATAGTTTTTGTTTTGATTAGATTTTTATAGTTCTGTTTTATGATTTTAATATGATAATAGGTATAGAATGCACTGCACATACTTTTGGAGTTGGTGTTGTTGAGAATGGAAAAATTCTTTGTAATATTAAAGATAGTTATACAACTGAAAAAGGTGGGATTGTTCCAATGGAAGCTGCTAAACATCATCGAGATGTTTGTGAAGATGTTTGGAAAAAAGCTATTGATGAAGCTGGGATTAATGCAAGTGAGATTGATGCAATTGCAATTTCTAATGCACCTGGATTACCTCCTTGTTTAATTGAGGGAATGAAGTTTGCAAAGGAAAAAGCAAAAGAGTTGAAAGTTGGTTTGGTTGGTGTTAATCATTGTGTTGCTCATTTAGAAATAGGTCGTTTGACTGGTGCTAAAGATCCTGTTTTATTATATGCTTCTGGTGCAAATACTCAAATAATTGCATATGCTTCTGGAAAATATAGAGTGTTTGGTGAAACTTTAGATATTGGTATTGGAAATTTTATTGATAATTTTGCTAGATTTGCTGGAATTGGTTTTCCTGGTGGACCTAAGATTCAGGAGTTAGCTAAGGGCGGGAAGTATGTTGAGCTACCTTATTCAATTAAAGGAATGGATGTTGCTTTTTCTGGTATGTTGACTAATTTAAAGCAGAAATTGGATCCAGAAATTTTAAATAAAAAAATTTCTGGCCCTAAAACTCCTAATAGCCCTCCCTCAACTAAAGTCCGATATATAAAAAAAGGAGTTTTAGGTAAAGGTTTTAAAATTAGTGATTTGAGTTTTAGTTTGCAGGAAACTGCTTTTGCAATGTTAGTTGAGGCTGCTGAAAGAGCTTTAGCTCATACTGGAAAAAAAGAGTTGTTATTAGGAGGAGGTGTTGGTTGTAATACTCGATTACAAGAAATGTGTAAGATAATGTGTGAGGAAAGAGGATGTGAATTTTTTGTTCCAGATAATTCACTTTTAGTAGATAATGCAGGAATGATTGCTTATTTAGGAGAGGTAATGTTTAAGAAAGGAATTGTCAAGGATATTGATAAGATTGAAATTAATTCAAGAGAAAGGACTGATGACATCGAAGTTACTTGGAAGTGACTTCGGGGTCAAAAAATCTAGAGATTTTTTGATGTGGTGGTTGGGTGGAGGTGAAGGAAGTTTAGAGATGTAAGTGATTTTTTAGAAAGAAAAATAAGTTAAAATTTTTTTATACGAACTTTTTTAAACTATAAAATTTATATTTAATATATAAAAAGAGGATGAAATGGAATCAATAGTAAATCTTTCATTAGGTGGAACATATTTTCTTTTGTTAGTATTTGGTTTATTTATGTTAATTATAACTTATTTTTTTGCTAGATGGAAAAAATTTAGTTCTGCTGAAGGGTTTTTAGTTGGAAGAAGACAGGTTAATTGGTTGTTAGGAGGGTCAAGTATTGCTGCGTCTTGGATTTGGGCTCCTGCTCTTTTTATGTCAACTTTATTTGCATATAAAAGTGGATTAGTTGGTTTGTTCTGGTTTGTTTTTCCTAATGTTATAGCTTTAGGAATTTTTGCAATTCTTGCTCCTGTAATAAGAAAAAAAATGCCTTATGGTTATACTCTTCCCCAATGGATTCAATATAAATTAAGGTGATTGATGCAAAAACGGACCAATAAAGCTTATAATTAAGCGAAACTAC
>CAYRKK010000019.1:0-16125 GCA_964424875.1 Candidatus Woesearchaeota archaeon | reverse complement strand
AACAGATTGGTAGGTTGGATTAGTTATGGTCATGAACGAAGTGAATTAACTTGATAAATATAAGATTCTTCTATGTCCTATGAGTAATAAATTATTAAGAATTATGCAAACAATTGCCTGAAGCATGGGTTTTATCACATTATCATTACTTAGTTATGGAATAATTAGAGAGTTTTAAAATGAAAGCAGGAAATGCACTAACTATTTTTTCACAAATTATTAATTTTGCTATTTTTATTTATTGCTCTAAATGGGTTTAATACCTTGGAGCTTGCTACGTGGGATTTTTATTTTGTTGTTATATTATTGCAATTAGAAATATTAGATGTCAATGGATTATTAATAAGTGCTTTTGGTTTATTAGAATCATTAGTAGCAAGTATTGTTTCAACTCTAGAAAAAATAAGAACTTAATTATCTAATAATAACTCATAATTCTCACCGCATCATAACTTCTAGCTTTGTAGGATCTTTTTTCATTTCTTTCACAATAGAAGCAGGACCAATTATTGTAAGTGCTCCTTGATGTCCAATTAAAACTTTTGCAACTCCTGCTTTAAATTTATTAAAAAAACTTTGTTTTTCACTATCGGAAGAAATAATAGCTAATTCAACTCCTTTAAATCCTTTAATATTTCCAATCATAATCATAGTATCTTCAATTAATCGAGTTTCTTCTTCAGGCCTAAGCCGACCTTGTAAAACAACAACTTTATTATCTAAAATAATTCTTAATAATTTTTTAATTCTTTCAACACTCTCTAAATGAGCAATCTCATTATAAGGCATAAACTGCAAGGTCAATCCTTTTATTCTTTTCTTAGACATTTCTTCTTTCTCCTCTTTTTATATATACCACATTATATATTTTTAAACCTATTTATTTAATTTTAAGCTTCTTTTTTATTAAGCTCTCTTACTTCACTTAATTTTCCTTTATTCATTTTTATCTCTAAACATTCTTCGCTAACTTAAAAACACTTTCATAAAACTCATCCATATTTTTCCCAAATTTAGCTGAAATCCCAATAACCTCATATTCAGGAAAAGCAGCTTCAATTTTTTTAATATCTGCTTTTTTTAAATCAATTTTATTTGCAACAACTAAAACAGGAATATTACGAGCAACTAAATTCCCAACTATTGTTATATTAACTTGTGAATAAGGATTTTCACTAGCATCAAGAACAACAATAACAGCATCCATATCATCCAACCACCTAATGGCTTCAACAATTCCTTGAGTTGCTTCTTTTGCTCTTTTTTGAGCTTTCTTTTTCTTCATTTTCTTTTTCATGAAATCTTCATAATCAATTTTTGTAGCAATTCCAGGAGTATCAATTAATTTAAATTTCAAATTTTTTTCTTTATATTTAATCTCAACCTCTTCCTTAAACTGAACTTGTCTTGTTTCATGAGAGATATTACTCACTTTTCCAATATCTTCACCTGTCCAGTCCTTACAGATTCTGTTTGCAAGGGAGGTTTTTCCTGCATTAGGAGGACCATAAAAACCCAATGCAATTTCTTTTTTTCTTTTAAAAAAAAGATTAAACATCCTCTTTGTAAAATCTCTTAATATTTTAATTGCCATTTTTTAATAATACCTTAAACTAATATCTTAAGAATCATTTATTAATATTTCTATTATGCAGAATCTTGAACAGTTAACATTTTTAGTAGAAATTATTACATCCCAGGTCTCTTTAAAGGACCTCTGGATTGAACCCCCATAGAACTTCCAACACCAGATGGAGCCTGCCCAACTCCAAACTTGCTCCCTCTTTTTACAATCTCTTGTTTAATTTTTTTAATTTCAATTAATTTAAATATTGGAATCTCCCACATTCCTGTTCTTTTTCCATTAAGTTTATTCCAAGTATAAATCATCTGCTCTTTATTCCAACCAAGAGGTTTAAGTTTATTAAAAATTTCTTGTTCACCCATTCTTTGATTCTTGCAATTATTCATAAAAGTAATTAAATTAAAAAAACGATTTTTATCTTTAAATAAATAAGATTCATAATATCTCTTATACCATTCTTGCAGTGCAATATAAACTGCAAATCCAATAAACAATAAAATCCCTAAAAATATAAGCGTTAGTTTCCAAGGCTTACAATCTACTCTACAATTTTTATAAGTCTCCCCACTATCACAAACTCCATTATTATTACAAAGTCCAACACTAATTCCAAATTCTAATTTTCTAAACTCAGGAGAAACATAAAAAGGAGGATTTAAAAATTCTACTTTTTCAGGATGTAAAAACTCAATTGTTTTTTGTTCACCACTTGTTAATTCAGAAAATCTAATTCCATAATTATTTTCATCAATATCTCTTTCACGATAATCCTCTCCTTTTTTAAATTTAATATTATTTATATCTCCTTCTATTACTATAAAAAATTCATCAATATCCTCTTTTGGATCCAATACCAACTTAATCTCAGAAAGTAAAACTTTTTCACTTTCATCTTCATAATAAAATAAATATGTTTTAGATTCAAAACTAATCTCAAGATTTTCACTTAACCATTGATTAATTGAATTAGTATATTCAACATTACTTCTTTCTTCTTCAACATTCCCTACATCAAACTTATCTAAAACAGATGTATCTAATCTTTCTTCACCTAAAACAAAACTCCCTGGTTTAATTACAATTCCAGAATCAAATTTATAAGGCACTTTTAAGGTTATTAAATCTGTCATAATTTTCACAAGCTCTTCTTCATCTGTTTCAAATAACTGCTTATACTTTTCTTCCAGCCTATTCACTGCACTTTTTAAACTACCAACATCTTCAATTTGATTAATTCTTTTTTTAATCCAATCAGGAAGAATTCTTATCTGATTTTCAACATTTTCTAAATTTGTTTTATATTCTTTAATTGTTCTATTTATAGCATCATAAGGATGAGCAATATTCAAATTAACCATCCTCCCTGAACTACCTAAATTATTTGAAACATTAACAATAAGTTCAAAATCTCCCATTTGAGTATAAGTATGTTCTATTTTATTTTCATTAGTTGTTAATAATGGGGTGCCATCTCCAAAATCCCAATTATAAGTTAAATTTCCATAACCCCCTTCCAAAATTATTCTAAAAGTTGTAGGAACTAAATAAACAGGGTTTGAAGGACTTACACTTTTTATTTTAGGAATACTTTTAATATTAATATCTTCTTCTATTTTTTTATCTCCAATCTTTAAAACAAGCTCTTCTTGACCAGCATCATTTGGAACAAGTATATTTACTTTTTCTAATCTTAATTCCATAAAATCAGAACTTATCAAAGCAGGACTTTCTTCAACCTCATAAAAACTCATTATTGGATCTTTATGAAGACCTCCCGAAGTATATCCTAAGTTTAAATTAAAAATATTTAAATCTTGAATAACTCCTGAATAAAACCTTATAGGAACAATACACTCTGGATCACATTCACTATCATATCTACGATCAATGTAATCTCCAATATCTTCTATTAAATTTATATCTTCTCCAATTAACATTAACTGATTATCAAATTTAAATTTTTTAACAGAATTGTATTTTAAAGGTTTAACAAAAATTTCAAAATCATGTTTACATGAGATTGTGTCGCTTCCATCTTCACAACCTGTTCTATCTCCTTCAGTACCTTGTCCAACATACCCACAAACATCATTATCTTCAAAATTTATTTTATATTCACTAGCATTTCTAGCTTCTGCAAGAATACAAACATCAACTTCTGTTTCTCCTTCTAAATCTTCATCTAAACTAATATCACATGAAATTTCTCCACTTCCATTAATAGATGCAACACAATTTGCTCCACTACCTCCCACATCTAAACTTATACGAAAATCAGCATATCCACTTCCAATAACTTTTGCTCCTAGTCTATATCCTTTCATGGCAGGAATTATTATTTTTCCACATAAAACACTTGTTCCAATTATAGTGCTATTAATTGAATCATCTGGTTCATAACAACCATAAGGTTTTTCAATATTGCAAGTTTCTTCTGAAACTTCTTTTGCTTTCCACTCAATATCATCTTCATCTAAAATATCAATCATAAGAGGAGTTATACATGATTTTTTGTCATCAGTCGAAATCTCAAAACTAAAATCAGTTATCTGACTTATATTGCCTGTTAATTTAATTCCAATAATTTTTGTCTCTAAAATATTTAAAGAAAAAACTTTAGAACTAGCTTCACTACCTTTAGTAGAATATTTTGAATTACAATCAAAAGGAAAACATGAACAATCATCAGATAAATAACACCCAATTCCATTTTCATTTAAAAAATTAATAAGAGTCATATTTGAATCAAAACCTCTAATCAATGAATTAGCAGGCTCATTATCTAAACTAAAATTTACCCAGCCCCTTAAAACTTCTCCAGGACCATAACTAAAATCTATTTCATGAGATTCCTCCCCAAGTTCAACACTTGCTAATATGAATCCTAAAGATAAAACTAAGAATAACCCTATAATCAAAATTAAATTTATTTTTCTACACCTCATTTTATTTTTATTTTCTCCTTAACATAACCCCATAAATTCCTATTAAACTTAAAATAACAACAACAAAATTAACCCAATTAAAAAAACTTAATTTAACAACATGTTCACATGAGATTGTGTCGCTTCCAGACATCTCACAATTATCTTTTTCTACTCCTTCATCTCCATTCCAAACACCAAACCAACTTCTTAAAACATAATCATCACCTTCAAGACAATCTCCTGTATAAGAAATATCATAAGTACATTTTCCTGTTAAAGGTGGATTATTAACTGTACAAATTGGATTATACACACTAAAATCTACACCATAATCCCAACTTTCATAAGGAATATCAATTTTATTCATAACCCTGTGATCTGCAACAGCTTTACATATATTATCATCCCATTCACAATAACATGAAACATACTCCTCACAATTAGAACCATAAGGAAGAGTATAATCACAACCATCTTTAAATAGTGTAGTAAAACTTATCATACTATTTAATTCATTTTTTGCTTCTTCTTCATTTCCATTACAATCATCTTCTTCCTCAAAATCCTGACATTTATAATCCCCACTATAAATACACTTCCCTTCACTATTACATGAATAATATAAAGGACAACATTCAGGATAAGCATCTCCTTCAGGAGTTATCCCATTTGGTTTAAGACAATGATTTAAACTATTTAATGCATAAGAAGATTCAACCCAATAACTTTCACCAAACTGACTTCCAGAAATAAACTCTAAATCAAGTTCATCTTCAATAATAAAACAAACAGGTTCTTCAAAATAAACATTAAAAAAACTTAATGTTGATGAAGTTAAAGATTCAAGGCCAACATTAAAATCAATACTAAGATTTGTTTTATATCTTTTTACACTTGGAAAATTTCTAGGAAAACTTATTCCTATTTGAGTTAAACTAGGATTATCATCAAAAACCCATGAAAAAATCATTCCAATATATCCTATAGGCTCAGGAGGGTCAGGATTAACATTAATTTGACAAGCAGGATATGTTGGTGAAGGGTCAGTAGGATAACATCCTTTTGTATTTAAAGTACAATTACCACTTAAACAATTTATATTTCTTTCAGTTATCACTCCTCCTGTATCTTTTACCACATATTCAATAACATAACTACCACTTGCATCAAACTCAACCCTTCTTCCCTCATTACTATAAAATTCAGGTTCATTAATATAAGCTAAAACATATTTTTCAGATATTTCAGAATCAGAGAGCTCTGGAGTTAAACTTGAATTCAAAATCAATATAGATATCTTAGATCTATTAACCAAACCTCTATCATCTTCAACAGTTAAAATTATATCTTTTTGCCCAACATCTTCCTGACTTTCATAAGCATATAAAAAACTTTTATTTCCAAGATTTAAACTATCTCCTTTTTTTACAACCCCATTTCCTAAATCCCAAGTATAATTAAATTCATCATCTACATCATAACCTTCATGATTAAAATTTAATTGCTCTCCTAAAAAATAAATCTGCCTAGTTTCAGGACTTGTTATTATAGTAACAGGAGCAGTATTATGTTCTTCATCTGAAACAGTTAAAACTTGATTATCATCTATATCTCCATCAATATCTTCTCTAGAATCAAACTCTTTTCCATTTATTGTTGCAATAAAATAATACTCTCCATCTTCCCAACTTCCATCTTCTTTTTTCCCTACTTTCCAAGTTGTAAAACCTCTAGTTTCAAACTGAGCTACTTTTAAACGACGCCAAAATGATAATATTTCAAATTTTCTATAAATTGTATACTCAATCTCTTGAGTCAACCCTGTTCCAGGAACAACCAACTTAACTAAATCATCTAAATCAGCATTAGTTATTGGAACATTATTCATATTTTCCCAATGAGGTCCTGTAACAGAATATGATTTACAACAAACAGCATAATTATAATTAGAACTTGCACTTGCATCTGAAATATGAGCATTAGTTTCACTAGATAATTTAACAACAATTTCTTCATCAGCATCACAACTTCCTCCTTCACCAACAACATGACAATTTAAATTACCATAACAAATAGGAACATCATAATCAACAGATTTTGTTATAGAAGCATGAGCATTATTTATAGCACTTAACCATAAAACTAAATTATTTGGATTATCTACATCACCTTTACATTCATGAGGATTATCTGCAGGGTCAAAAACATATGCTTCTCCAAAAATTTGTTCATAACAAATATTATAACTATAATCAGAATCATCATACAAAGCACCATGAGAATTATCAGAACTAGCTAATTTCATTATAACTTGATTTTCTGGACATTCATATACACACTGCCCAGTTTCTTCATTACAAACATAATCTTCTCCATATTCCTGTTCACAAGAACCTATTGACTCTCCACAATCTAATTTATCACCACAATCATTTGTTATTATCCCACACACTCTATCATCACAACTTAATTCAGCACATCCCACTTCATAAAACTTAAAATCTTTTATAGCTTGTTTAGAATATCTAACTCCCGTTGTACTATAAAATCCTATCTTAGAATTAGCATACTTTTCTTCATCTGAACCTAAAATTGTATAATCAATTTGTTTATCATTATCAATATGAACAATAACATGCCCATTATCAAAATTAACAATTACATCATGCCAATTTCCATCTTTTACTCTGCTATCTTCTACTTCAACTAAATGATTTGAAAAACCATTTTTTATTAAACCTACTGATGATGAAAAATAACTAAAATCATCATAAGTATTTTTCCAATTATCCAACTCAATAGCATACCCTATATTTGGACCTTGTGCATTAAATAAAAACCAGATCCCATCTGCAGTAAGATAACTACTAATAGCATCTCTTCCAGTATAAAAACTAAATTTTGCAATCCATTTTCTTAATTCAGGCGAATCATCTGATTCAGGCAAATCATAATCTTTAACAATCATTTTAATATCTAAGTCAGCCATCGCTTTTGTTAAAACAAATGCTTTTTCTCCACCATCCCCTTCAATAAAACCAACATTAGATGAAGAACCTCCATATCTTTCAATATTCCATTTACCATTTGCATCTGGGCTTGTTAAAAAATCTTCTTTAAAAACAGGAGCAATACATCTGTCATCAAAACAAATTTCATCATCATCACTACTACATTGAGAATCATCTGAACATTCAATTGCACTAACAACTCCCATTAAAAAAACACTCATTAATACAACTAAAACCAAATTTCTTATATACCTCATTTTCATATTCTTTAAAGAAAAAACAAGTTTATAAATTCTACGATATTTTGAGTTTCATAGCATACTTTACTTTATTGAAAATAAAAAGATTAAGAAATCAAGAATCCTTATTAAAACTTATACTTATTAGTATCTAACGAAGTGCCTCGACAAAGTCAGGCACGAATCTATCTATTTTTACAGTTTTCTTTTATTTATAGTTTTTTGTATACTTCATTATTCTAAACATCAACAATCTGGCATATAGATCTTTTTCCATTCTCTTTTATGTACATATCATTATAATTAACTGCTTTAACATCTTTTTCACCATCAACCCCTCCAAACAAAAAACCTTAATTTCCTTGTCCTAGCTTCAGGATAATCAGTCAAGTTTGCACTCATAATTGTTTCACTAACATAAACTTCTCTATCATTAGGAGTATTATCATTACAAATTTCATCAACTTCACAAATATTTGTTGTAAAATTCCATGTATTTGGAATATTCTTTAGAATAAATTTATTTACTTCCTCTGTTTCTCCCCCAATCACTTCATTTCTCAAACTCTCATTTTTACTTATTATTTCAAGAATCTGAATTTGCTTTTCATAAACAACATCAGAGATATCTATTTTTTCAACTTGATTTGACATTATAACTAAAACAGCTCCAAATACAATTAATATTGATATAACAGCTTCAGTAATCCTAATCCATGCTTTTTTATTCTTGTTTTTCATTGTCTTTTACTTTTTTCTAAATTTATTTTTCATCATTTTATTCTTTTCTCATTCCCCCACTCTTCTTTCAACCAACACTTCTCTCCATATTTTATCATTTTCTTTTTTTAATATCTCACCAAACTTTTATATTTAATATCATCTCATAAATCTCTGCTTTATTATCCATAACTCTGATAGGAATATCTTTTGAAACAACATCAACATTTTCAGGAATTTTTTTATTAACAATACTCCATTCATCTACCCTCTCTTCATCCATATCCCTAAAATTAAATAAAAAATCTCTAACTTCTAAAGCTTGTTTTAAACCAGAATAATCTGTTTCATATCTTTCTTTCAAATCTTTAATTTTTTCCTCAACAATTATACTCTCTTTAGTATAAAGACCTAAACTAAAATTTCTACTTTCTTTACTTAATGTACAACTAATCTTCCCTCTTTTTTGATCATCAAAAAAATCTCCATAATAAATTATATATCTTCGAGGATTTTTTAAATCCTGAACCTCAATAAAATTATCTCCATATTCATCATTAACATTATCAAGAGAATAACAATCATCACTACTATTAACAATAACAGATAAAACTCCAATCTCAGAACTAATTTCACTAATAATTTCTTCCTGAATATCTATAATAACAGGCTCTTGTTTTGTTTTTAAAAAAGGATTCATAAATATAAAAATAAAAATTAAAAAACCCACAAATAAAACCATTGATAAAATTATTTCCACATGTCCTTGCGCACGAATCCCAATTCTTTTATTAATTTTCATTTTCCTCTTTTCTGATACTACACTCTTTTTATATTATAAATAATCAAGTGGGCTTTTTATATTTAACATTTTCTACAGAAGATTACTTGATGATTGATGCTTCTTTTTCCAACCTCATGATAATCACTTATTAACTCTACTACAATAATTCTTAAAAACCCATTTATTATATATTTTTATGCCAGAACAAAATGAACAAAATATGCCAAAAATTCCAGAGGGTCTTGAAAAAACAATAAGACAAAGATCTAAAGATGTTACAAATGCAAGATTAGCATCACTTCCTTCAGAAGATATTAGAAGACTTTATACTTCAGAAGTTGGGATAATAGAGGGTCGGTTTAATATCCAGTATGGAGATCATACTACTTCTGTTGAATTTAATGCAAGAATAGATTTATCAAGATATAAAGGAACAATACAATTTGAATGCGATCTTCCAGATTCTGTAGATCCCTTTTCTATCCTTTTAATTAATACAGATAAATCTGCTTCTGAAATCGAAAGATTAGATCCTCGTGAAAAAAACGGTCTTCTTGCAGAATTAGATTACACCCCTATTGTTGCTCAAAAAACTCAAAATGGCTTTGATGTACCTGTCAGATATCCAGACCAGGAAGAACAAATAGCAAATACTCAAAATCAAATGTTTTTACAATATGTTTTAAGAGATTAAACAAAATCTTTCTACTTTACAACAAATTCTTATCTATAATATCTGGTATAACCTCTTCATCATTAACAGGAATCATAGGATATTTTTTATTATTAAAATCTTCTTTTGTAAACCAAATAATTTTTTCAATTTCCCTTCCAGGATTTAATTTCCCTTTTATCTTAGCAATGTAAATTCTACTTTTTGTCATACAATTCTTATGATAAGTTGATTTGTAAAGATATTCCTTGAAAAATTCCATTGAAATTAAATTTGCATTTATTTCTTCTTTTAATTCTCTCTGTAAACACTCTTTATCAGACTCTCCTTTTTCTATTTTTCCTCCAGGAGTCCACAATTCATCATGCTCTTTCCCTTTAACTAATAATAATTTTCCTTTTTCTACAATAAGAGCACCAATTCTCGTTTTTTTATTTTTTATTTTCCTCTTTTTCAGTTCTTGTTAGTTTAATGCACTCTTTAATTCAATCATTTCTTTACAACTTTTTGAAAAATCTATTTTTGGATTACCTTTTTTCAAGCTTCTTAAAAGATCTATAACAGATTTTTTTGAGAAGAACTTCATCATAAAAGTTTCTTTACTTCTGTCTTTTAATGTTATAATTAGTGGTTGATGTAATGAATTTAATCCAGACTCTTTTCTAAAACCAACAATTAAATCTACAGATTTAATGTTTAAGATTTTTATTGGGTTTCTTTTCTTAAAAATAGCGAATATAAATCCTAAACCTAATATAAATTTTAGATCTAGTTCATATTGTTTTGGAAAAACGACTTCTCTATCTCGAATAAGGATATTTGAATTAATTAGAATATATAAAAGCCAAACAAAATCAAAAATTAAGATTATTATAACATAAATTATTGAAGCAGTATCATAGAGATTACTCAAAATTCCATAAATTAAAGTTACAAATACAACTGATAGAATTACAAAAAGAAACCAAACCATTGGCCCAACAAAAAATCTTTTTCTCTCTACCATATAATTATAATAAAATAATTGTTATTTAAATACTTTGAGATAATAGAGTTCCCATCTCTTAGTCCTTTAGACATCTAATTAAAATCAAAGATTTTCTTCACCACTCCTCTCAAACTCTCTCAACCCAAAAAAACCTTTGCCCCAGTATTTATTAAAACAGCTAATAATAATAAAATAAATGAATGTCTTAAACCTGCTTTAAGACTTCCTTCTGATAATTTTCCAATAATTAATCCTGTAAAAAAACCTTGCACAATTAAAAGCCATAAAAAAGGTCTTGCTAATTCTTCAGGACTTGCTCTTTGACCTCCCCCCATTAAACCCCCTAAATCTCCACCTATCTCTGAACTATTCATGCTCCCCATGTCTGACAAACCAGAAGCAATTGGAAGAATCTGAAATTCCATGACAATCATTATAACAATAAAAATCATAAAAATAATATATCCCTGAACAACAAGAGTATACATAGCAGATTTCCTCTCCTTTTTCAAAATCTGAATTTGAGAAACAGAATGAACAACAGCATCTAAAATATCTTCTATCTGCCCGCCTGCTTTTTCAGATTCACTTATTATATTTATTGCCTTAGAAATAATATCACTTCCAATATCTCTTGCAAAAGTTTCAAAAGCAACTTTAATTGGAATTCCAATTGAAATCTGATTTGCAAGTTTATTAATATGTGAATTTAAAGCACCATAATCTTTTGTTTGAATATTTAAAATAGACTTGCTGATTGGAGTTCCTGCCCTAACATTTTCAACAAGATTCCTTGAAAATTCTAAAAACATCCTCTCTTTTTCAGCCATTTTATTAGACTCAAAAATTAAAAACAAGAAAAAAGGAAATCCAGCAATAATAAATGAAATTCCTAAAACAAAATAAAGAATATTTCCTCTAAGAAAAATAAGAGCTAAAATAATTGTTATCAAAGCTACAACTAATCCCATTATCTCTGTTTTATTTATTTCAAATCCAAATATTTTTATATGTTTCATTTTATTACATCACAGGTTGTTTTAATTTTAAAAAAACAAGGAAAAGTACATTTAATCCAACTACACTTAAAATCAATAATACACCTAAAGCATTTGTTGTTAAATTAAAAACATTGCCCATCATTCCAGTACTCCCAATTATAACAAAAATCATCAGCAAAACCATTGGAGCAGCAATAGCAATACTAATATAAATATCCATAAAAGTTTCAGAAACTTTAGTATATTTCTCTCTTTCTAGTCTATAATCAAATAACATTGTTTCAGCATGTTTGCTTAAAAATTTATGCAAATCTCCCCCAGAACTTATTGTCATAGCTAAACCATTTAGTAATTCTTTTAATTTTATTGATGGTGATGAAGCAGATATATCTCTTAATGCACTGATAATATCTTCTCCATGAAAATTAACTAAATTCATTAATTTTTTTAATTCAATACTTGTATATTTATACTCTCTTCCTTTTAAAATTATTTTAAAAATATTTGTAGGTTCTATTCCTGAAGAAGCTATCGCAGACATATGTATTGTAACAAAAGGAAGCTCCTGGTCTATTTTTGCACCAAGATTTTTTGCTTCACTTGAAGGATAAAAATAAAACAAAGCTCCTGTAACTAATGGAACAGCAAAAATAATCCAGATAAATTTAAAAAATCTCAAAAAAACAGATTCATTTGCAAAACTAATAAAAGGATATAAAATACTCAGATTAAAAAATAATAATAAAATAAATAAAAAAAGCCCTGCAAAAAAAGCAAGAAAACATGTTAAAAAAATCATTGAAATATAGCTTCCAATAATAAATCTTGAATTTATTTTTCTTAAATTTCTGTTTAAATTTTTAAAATATCCTTCAGCAACAAGTTGATTTGAAAAATTTCTAAAAAAATAATTTGATATTTTAGAATAAAAAAATGGTTTCCCAATAACACTAATTGGTTTTTCAACAGCATATTTTTTCTTTAGTTTATTAATTGAAAGTCTGCTCTTACTTAAATTTTCTAGAAATTCTTTTTTATCATCATCACTAATCACAAGAGAAACCTCCTCTTCTTTAGATGGTTTATATATAATTTTTGTCATTGACTTTTTTTGAATCTCCTTGCCTTCACCCTCACTTAAAAATTTCTTATAAAATCCAATCCTATTAACAAGGTCAGGAATAGAATTATTTAAAATTTTTAATTGCTTGGTTAAAGCATTATTAACATTTTTAAGCAATTCTTTTTCATTTTTATTTACAAAAGTTTTTTTATCTGTCTCTAAATTATTTATTAATTCAAATTGATTAGAAAAAACATAAAGCTCTCTGACTATTTCTTTAATATGCATTATATTTTTCTTAAGTTCATCTGCACTCATTTTTTCCATTACTCTCCTTATTTTATCTTTCCTTCACCCCTGTTTTTATCCCTCCCAATATCTTATCTTTTTTTATCTAATTTCTTATTTTTATCAACACTTTATCCAGCCATCTCATTTATTTTTCTTTGACATTTTATAATCTCTTTTTTAGCTTTAATAAAATCCTCACCATTATTTTTATTAAAAGATTCTTCTAATTTACCACTAAGAATTTCCATATTATCAACTAACTGCGCTATAATCTGCATTTGTTGAACATCTAACATTTTCCACCTCTTTGATTAATAGAAATAAATATTATAAGTTTATTAAAGTTGTGATTTCATCCATCTTTACGATTTAATATGTAATTTTAAAAAACTCTCTCAAACTCCCCTGCAACCCAAAAGCAGCCATCACAGCAACAGGATTTTTATGATACTGATTAATTATTTTCTGAGTTTGTTCAAAATCAAAAACTTTTCTCCTCTGCATTTCAAATAAAAGTTTAGCCCTTTGATAAAGTTCTTTATTCAACTCTTCAACACTCTTCCCATATCTTTTTGATATTTTTTCAAAAACCTTGCTTTCTTTTTTAAAATAAAAAGCATTTTCAGCAGCATTCCAAATAAAAGGTGTATTTGTTAATGCAACCCCTTTATCATCAACATGAACTATCTCAACAATTTCCCTTAATTTTCTTGTTTCTTGTTTTTTTATAACAGCATGAGTCATTATTGCAACAGCATCTAATGTATTTATTAAAGTAGGAGAAAGTTCAATTGGAGGAGTTTCTAATCTTTTTATTAAAGTATCTACAGAATCTGCATGAATAGTCCCAATGGACGAATGTCCAGAAGCCATTCCCTGAAACAAAACAAATGCTTCTTTTCCTCTAACCTCTCCAACAATAACATAATCTGGATTTTGTCTAAAAGAATTTTTCAATAAACTAAACAAATCAACTTCTCCTATTTTTTGAGAACCAAAAGACATTCTTGCAACACTTGGAAGCCAGTTTTCTCTTGGAAGTCTTAGTTCTCTTGTGTCTTCAATTGAAACAACTCTTGCTTCAGGAGGTATAAAAAAAGCAATTGCATTAAGCAAGGTTGTTTTTCCAGATGCAGTTCCTCCTGTAATTAATATGTTTGATTTGTATTCTAATAAAATCCAAAAGTAAGCAAGCATTTCAGGACTTAATGTCTGCATGTTTAATAATTGAATAGGAGTCCATGGAATTTTTGTAAATTTTCTAATAGTAAATGTTGGCCCTCTTGAAGTAACATCAATAGTATAAGTTGCATTAACCCTGCTTCCATCAGGCAAACTTCCATCTAATAAAGGAGATGCATAAGAAATATACTTACCTGTTCTTTGTGCTAATTTTTCAACAAAACTTGATAAATTATCAAGCGAGTTAAATTTTATATTTGTCTTTATATTTCTATAAGTTCTGTGAATGATATAAACAGGGGTATTAATTCCATTACATTCAATGTCTTCTATAAAAAAATCTCTTATTAATGGTTCAATCTCATTTAAACCAACAAAATCTCTAAATAAATAATAAAAGATTTTCCTATAACTTTCTTCACCAACAGCAAGTCCAAGCTCTTCAATTAATAATCTAGAAGTTTTATCTATATATTCTATCATTGATTCTTTTGTTTTATCAACTAAAACATTTACATTAATCATTTCTCCTAAACTTCTATTTAATGTAATAAGTATTGCCTTTTCATTTTCATTTAAAATAGGTTCTTCAACATTATAAATTAATTCACCTATTTTTTTATCCCAATAAATATGAACACTTGTATAAGGAGAAATAAGAACATATCTAAGATTAATTTTTGTTTTATCTGTTATTTTAGGAAGTGAAGGAATACTTGGATTAAGATTTATTTCTATTTTATTTGGCATTTTTTTTTGATTTTGTTATTTAATTGTTTTTATTTTAATATCTTTTTGTATTTTTAGTTATGCTCACTTGTTCATTAAGCTTTGGTCTCATCTCTATCCCATAACTTTTTGTAGGGATATTGAATTTAGTTTTCCTATATAACACTAAATTCAAGTGTTGTATTTTGTGCAGTAGTTGAAACCTCCTTGTTTTCTATTGATATTTTATAAGGAGTTGCTCCTGCATGCAATGTTTTTATAGGATCCCCACCATCATTAGTTATATTTAAATTTTTATAATTCATTGTTAAACTAATTCTAAATCTTGAAGCCATTTTTTCAGTTAAAAGAATAATATTTCCTTGAGGGGGAATTTCTACTCCTGGTTCACTTCCCTCTAATTTAGTATCTTCAAGTATATATTTTATTGAATTATTCACACTATTAATTTCTAATTTTCCTTTAGCTATTTTAAAATTCACAATTCCAACACTTCCAGAAGTTTGCTCAACATATGAAATTTTATTATCAAGGGTATTCATGGCAACAACAGTTTGTTCTATAATTGCTTTATCTTTCATTTTATCAATCTGGGGCATAGCCATTGATAAGATTATAGCAATTATAGTTAATCCAATTAAAGTATAAACAACTGTTTCTACCCAAACTTGTGCTTTGTTTTTTAATCGCATTTTAATTAAGAGGTTGTACATTTTTTAAAGTCTGAACAACCTTCAATAATTGTAATACTATCTGAAACCCCACAAGTTTTTCCACCTTTTAATATAGGATAAACTCTAATTGTATCTGGTTTTTCAGTATCATTAAAAACATAAGTTCTTTCTTCATTATTTCCAGGAAGATAAAGGGTTGCAGATTGATTACACATTTTAACATTTGTAATTTCCCCACCTTCTTCAATTTTATAACTT
>CAYRKK010000018.1:0-16214 GCA_964424875.1 Candidatus Woesearchaeota archaeon | reverse complement strand
CATCTAACCTTTTGTAACAAAAGGGTAAGGTATAAATAGTCTGGATTCTTAGATATGTGATGGAAAAAAGAGATCCTTATAACAATAAGAAGCGTTGGGAGAGTTGGAAGGAAAAATATGCAAATGAAATTCCGGATATATTAAAGAGAAACTCAAAGTTCATATTAGATTATCTAAATGATATGGAGCTAGGAAAAAACACTTCTCAGATGGCTAGGAAAGGACCTAGAAGCTACATAAGATTAGTTTCTATTAAAGATAAGATGATGTTTTTTTCAAAGCACTTCAAAAAATCATTTGATAAATTAAATGAAGATGATGTTCACATTTTCTTTAATGATATGAGAACGGGAAAGATGAAAAGAGAAGATGGAAAGGTGTATAAATCAACTGGAATGTTTGTTAAAGATTTTAAGGCCTTTTGGAATTGGATGAGAAGAACAAAAAGAGTTGATAGAGATATAACAGAATATTTATCACGAATGGAAGAAAAACCTGCTTGGGTTTATGTTACTGAAACAGAATTTAGAAAATATGCTAATAATTCTAATGCAAAATACAGAGCATTAATTTGGTTTATGTATGATGCAGGTCTAAGAGTAACAGAAGCTTATTCAATTAAGATAAAAGATTTTTCTGATAATTTTACTAAACTAACCATTAGAAATGATGTGTCTAAAACATTTGGAAGAAAAATTAAACTAATGCTATGTTCTAAACTAATTAAAGAATATGTTGAAGTTAATAATCTTCTTGATGAAGATTATCTTTTCACTAAAAAAATTGGAAATATTAAGAAGCCAATTAAACCTCCTGCATTTAATAAATATTTAAAAGAATTAGCTGAAAAATTATTTGGATGTGGAGAAAGTCCTGCTCGTGAATATTATAATAAATTCACACTCTATGACATCCGTCATAATTCAAGTTGCTATTGGCTTAAGAAATATCCAGGACCGAGAGGTGTTATGTATAGACTTGGATGGAAAAAAGAAGAAGAGATTAATTATTATTCGGAGTTTCTAGGATTATCAGATGAGATAACTGATGAAGATATGTTCACAGCTGAAGATAAAACCAAGTTAGAAAAAGAAATTGAGAAATTAAAACAACAAAACCAGTATCTCGCTGATGGACTAAAAGTAGTTAGACAAAAAATATTTCTAATTGAACAATCTCCAGATATTAGAAAAATTATTATTAATAATGAATAAAATACTAGGAGCATAAGTGAACAGGAATTCACCATGGCCTAAATCAAAACTTATGCCCACTAGCATTGATAATAAAATATACAATAAGAATTATATTAATGTTGCTCCGGTTTATTTTAAATTATTAAAGATTTTCATTTTTTTCTATTTCTTTAATAGCTTTTATCCACCTATAGTAATCTTCTTCTGAACTTTCATCGTCTAATCCGGCCTCATATAATTTTAGATTATCTTTTAACGATTTAAGTGAATCATGTATAGCTCTTTCCTGTTTTTGTGTTCTAAATTTAAAAGATAATTCATAAATTGGTTTTAAAATCATTAAAACTTTTTCTAATTCTTCTTTTTTTATTACAACTCTTATTATCTCTAACACAGGATATTCTTCAAATTTTTTCCCCTCATCTAAATACCAATTTAATCTTTTTTCCATCTCCTCTAATATTTCTAAAGATAATTGATTGCAAGGTATTGGACTAACTAACTCCCAATTTCTTAAATAAGGAGGCATTCTCACTTTTTCAGTTTTATATTTAATACCATCTTGTATCTCAAAACTTGAGGGGAGTTTTTTAAGTTCTTTAATTATTGAATCTTTAGTTGATTTAGAAAGGTCCAAAAATTGTTTAACAGATTTATTTGTTTCTGCTCCGATGCTTATTTCGTAATGTTCATCATCTTTATAAGAAATTGTAAATCCAATTTCATATTGTAGTTCCCTTCCATCAATAGTATTCTTTTTTGTGGGAAATGCCATCCATATATCTCTTCTTTGTCCAACATAAAAATAGTCTTTATTTTCCTCATTATATTCAAGGAAGCCGAAATCTTTGTCATCCTTTAATTTTTCATATATGTGCCGATTATAAATTGATTTCATTAAGTTAATTTTTTCTTTTCTTGTTTTAGGATTTTTATAAAATAAAGGCTCTAAAACTATCTTATCATATGGAAGCAAAATAACATTATCCTTTCCAAATTCATTTTTTAAACAAACTTCTTTTAATCTCGATGTATTCCCACATTCAATAGCAATAAATCTTTCAGAATTTTTACCAACAACATCAATCCTTACTTTAACTGAATTTTCTAGAGTATAATTAAATTCTTCAATTATTTCAGAATCTTTAAATCCATATTTCTCTTTTAATAATTCTCTTGCTTTTGTTTTTAACTTCTTATGTGCTAATAATTCAGTCATATTATACTTTATCACACCATTCACAACACTTAGTGGGGCAATCTTCATTTAATAATTTAAGTGCATCCTTCCAGGCTTTCTCCGCCATATTAATATTGACTTTCATCTTAACTAAGCTCGTATCAAATATCACTTCACCAGTAGCCATCACTTCTTTAGGCACATAAAATAATAAGAAAAAATAATCTTCTGTTTGATAACCATTCTTTCTTAATAAAAAATTATAAACATTTTGTTGTAGTCTGTAATGTTCTGCAGTATCTTCTTTTAGTGCATAGCCACGAGTTTTATAATCTAGCACAATTAACTTCTTTCCTTTTACTAAAATGTTATCAACAGCTCCATGTAATTCATTTCCTTTCTTATCTGTCCAACTTACACCTTTAAAATTACTCTGCCAAATCTTAAGTTTATCTTTATCATCAAAAAGCTTCATATTTTGACATTCTCCATTTTCACATAACTCTGGAGGCAGTTGTCCTTTCTCCATAAACTTATCAAAATGATGTTTCAAGATCTTATCCATTCCAGAAGGCAGACTCGGAAAGATACCTGATGGTCTTTTCCATACCTTATGTTGAGAAAGCCAAAAGCATCTAGGACATTCCTTCATTAAATTCAATGTTGATGGTGATAGTTTAAACTGCATACTAATAATTAATAGAAAAATAGCTTATAAAACTCTTTTGATTAGTCTAGATTTTCAATTTTTTGGTCTTTTAGTTTCTCCTTATTCTCTTTTTCTTCTCGTTCTAATTTAACTAACCTCTCATAATTATCTCTCACATAATCCTTAATTAGAGTTCTCACAGCTAAACTAAATATTCTCATCTCGTCAAATGATTTCATTTCTTTAAATATTGGATCTTTTAAAATCATTATATTAAAAATCTTAAAAAGTTTTACAAAATCCTTTCCATAATAAAGATGAGTTGAATATCTTGGATTGCTTCCCATAATTATTAAATCAGCTGCTTATATTTATAGTTTGATCCGATATGCTAATAACATATGCAGTAAACATATGTATTACGATATAAAAAGCTCCATTTTAATTTTCTATATATGGATTAATAGCCCTAGTTGGAGGATCTTTTTCTCAAAAAACGCTACAGGTATTCTTAGAGCAAATAAACTCTAGTTATTTTGAATTTAAATCTCCAACAGTCATATCTGAAGCTCTGTCTGCTGCCTTACAAGCATTACATTCACCATATCTATCTAAATCCCAAGAATTCTTTACTTCTTTCCCACAATTTTCACAAAGTATCTTTTTTGTTTCTGTCATCTTAAAACCTCCTTTAATACTTTAAAAAAATTATTTATATATTAAAATGTTTGTATTCTTTTTCGATAATTTTCAAATAAACATTAGTTTATTTGTTTTTTATTTTACAGTGCAAAAATACTAAAAAAATCAGGGGGTAGTTTATTTAGAAAGGCTTATAACTTAAGAATGACGTTTGAATATATGGATTCCGAAGACATAATTGGCAACATAAAATATAATAAAATTTGGCTTACTAAAGATAAATATATTTTTAGGGCCAATTTAGGAAATCATTGGTATTTAAAAAAATTTATTGTTTTATACAAATATTTCCTAGTAGATAGAAAAAAGATTACTATAGAAACAATAAGAGAAATTGCAGATAATTTTACTAATTTCGTAAAGTCTATCAAAGATGAGGAAATAAAAAAAGAAGCTGAGAATTTTTTCTTTGGACCTATAGATTTTAGAAATCCAAACAATCTTATAGATTTTGAGAAATTTAATGACCTTGTAGAATTAGATGATGCTGCAAGGAAATATTATCTTGTATATTTAATGAAAATTGGTATGCAATCTGGAATAAAAAAAGGGATAGGAAATTTGTTATACTCAAATAAAAATATTACTATTTCTAAAATATTAAAAAAGATACCTCAAATTAAAAAAAATGAAATAAAAAAGAAAGAAGTAGAGGATAAGACTGTGCGTTCTGTAAATGATTCAACAAAAACAATTTTTTCAGATTTTCACGCGGAAATTAGGAATTATAGACAACTATTATCTTATAGAGGTATACTCCCCCCTATGGAAGATGGTTATGAACTAAATGAAGTAGCAAAACTTATTTGTTCAGCAGATTCTAAACTTATTATGTCTATTTGGGAACATCAAAAAATAAAATTAAGATATAGCAACCCCTATACACGGGTTATTAGATCTGATGACCCCATAAATAAATATAAAACTAAAGAAGATTTTGAGGATTTTTCTACTAACCCTTACCTAGCACTAATTAGCGTTATGTATGATTTATTTAATAAAGACTCTAATGAAGGATATTTATCATTCGAAGACTACAAGTATTTTATTTGTAGGGAAGCCCCTTTTGATTTAGATGAGGTAGTTAATAAAATAATCTCCTTTAGAAAATTATCAAATGATGAAAAAGAAAAAATAAAAAAAATATTTGATGCTAGACCAAAAACAAGAGAATTTTCAATGCAAATCAAAAAACAAAGTTCTGAAGACTTTTTAAAAGAACTATCAAATTTCATTTACGGAATTTATGAATACCAATTTACTTCTGATAAATCATATTATAATAATATGTTAAAATATGAAAATAAAAAGGTTACAATAAACAATCCAGAGATTTTTGAAATTTTTGCAAAAATGCTTTTTAATTTAAAAGGCTGGATTGGGAATAAATACAAAGAAGATTATGAAAGAATGTCTAATTATAATTCATTGAAATTAATTGATGAAATTTCTTCAGATGAAAATTTGTCAGAAGAATATAGGAAAAAATTAAAAAAAATAAGAGAAGAATTCCTTCACAAATATGGAGATAATCTAAGTGATTTTTATGGTACTACACTAAATATCTGGAAGAGATATATTTCTTATGTGGATTATGAATTATTGTTAATCAGCCATTGTTTGATTATTTTTTTAGACAATTCTCAAAAAATAATGGAAGGAGAAGAAATTTTGGAAGAAGATTTGTTTCTATCACAAGAACTTCAGGATATCATAGGTTTAGAAAAAAATGATTTAATTGAAGTTCTTAAAAAATTATTAAAGATTATCTCTAATAAGGAAGATAAAGAAAAGATAATTGAAGTTTTTGATACTTTAAAATCTAAGAATGAAGAGATAAATAAAGAAGAAATAGAAGTTTGGTTAGAAAATCAATTAAAAAACAATAGCTATTCTGTAATTAAACAGAAATTAAGAAAAGAAGAAAATGATTTAAGATATGTTCTTAGGGGTGGGCGTCACGAAAGAAAACGTAAAACTGCTATGATGTTATTAGTTGCTAAAGAAAGGATTAATAAAAAGATCATCATGGGAGAATATCTTCCAAATTATAAAGTTAATAATTGCGATGTTTGTCAGGCTAGATTTACTAAAGGAGAGCCTGAGTGTCACCATATAATTCCTTTTGAAATATATGGTCCTGATATTAATTATAATTATGCATATTTATGTAAAAAATGTCATAAAATGTTTACTCATAGGACCAGAAGTAATGAAAAAAAAGATGCAATATTAAAACTAAAATTGAATGGTATATTCAACAGAGCTCACGTAGAAAAAATGATTAATGAAGGATTAATACAAAAATTGCATTTAGATTTCTTACATTTGCAAGGATTTTTACATATAGTGGACAAAATCGAACTTTCAAAACTTATTAGCGCAGTAAAAATAAATCTTGAAGAATTAGATGATTTTATCAAAAAAACTGAGCCTTCAACAAAAAGGTGGAATCGTGCAATGAGAATAGTTTTTTGGTATCGTATAAAATATGGTTTATTTATGGAAAGAATTAGAAGTGATTTAGAAAGGAATAAATGCGATACTTGTAATAAAACTTTTGCTAAAGGAGAGCCTGAGTGTCACCATATAATCCCAAAGCGTATTTTGGGCCCAGAATCTCCATTTAATTATGCTTACTTGTGTATTGAATGTCATAAATCTTTCACACATAATAGGGAAAATAAGGATGAATTAATTAACGTTTTAAAAAGTAAAGGATTAGTCTCATATGATACCTTAATTCAAATGATTGCAAATAAAGAAATATCTTCAAACCATTTAGATTTTTTACTTAAGGAAAAATTTATAGATGCTGAAATGCATGATCATTTATCTAAAGTTATGATAAAATAGACTTAACCAATTTTAATTTTTTCTTTAATCCTTAAAATATCCTCTCCAATCTTTCTGCCCATTTTTGTTAATATTATATTAATTTCTCTTTTATTTTTCCCTGGTACTTTTTTAACTAATTTCATTTTTTCTAATTTTTTTATGCATTTAGCCATATTTCCTTGATAAGCTTGAAATATTTTAGCTAATTTTGTTATATTATGATCTTCTTTTCGACTAGATAAATATGCTAAAATTTCTGCTGGTCGATGAAAAAAATTTAAATCTTCCATAATATTCTATTTAATCTCTTGCTATATAAAATTAACCATGTCTTCACTCAAATTAAATTCATTTAATCTATCAATAATCATTGGAAGATATCCTTCCTTATTTAATTCATAACCAATAAAGCTTCTATCAGTTAACATTGATGCCAATAATGATGTTCCTGATCCAAGAAAAGGATCTAAAACTAAATCTTTTGGTTGCGTAAAAACTTGAATCATTCTTTTAATATAATCAAGAGGGAAAATTGCTGGATGTACCATATACTTTTTTCCAACACTACCAAATTTTTTATTAATATTCCATATATTTGATTTAATATTTACGTTATCAATTTTATAATCAAAAAAACTTATTTCATTTATATTCACATTATCTCCTTTAGTAAATATAATAAAATATTCAAAATGGTCTCCGAGATTATTTATTCTAGGTATCCCACTAGATTTATGCCAGTAATGCATATCCCTAAAAACAAAACCTATCTCTGTTAATTGTTTAATAAAATCATATGGAATAAGTAATGCCTTTCCATTTATTGTTCGAGTGTTAATATTGATGATACAGGTGCCTCCATTTACTAAAACTCTAAATGTTTCTTTCCATACTTTATTTAATCTATCCAGATATTTTTCATAGCTCTCTTTGTATCCTATCTGTCCTTCTGTTTCATAGTTTTTTAAATCTCCATAAGGCGGGGAAGTAATCATCAATTTAACAGAATCATTATTTATCTTAGACATATCTTCAGAGGTTGAAAAAATTATCTTATGTTCCATTTATTCTCCTTGAAATTTATTAATAAGAAGTCTTCATTATTCTTAGAGGATGATTTTATGATTCTACCTATTACTTCTTCAAATGGAAGAAGAATATGATTTGTTATTTTTCCTTTTCCATCATCTTCTGTTTTTATCCAAACATTTCCGGGGTCTTTACCTAAGGGATGATAATTCTTTTTTCTTTTTCCCCACTCAACATCCTTCCATATGTGCTTTTCTCTTATAGGATCTTTATTAAAATAATATTTTTTATTTTTTGAAAAAAATAATATCAAATAAGTGCAATTGTCAAAAAATATTCCTTCACTAATATTATTAAAATCGGGAACAAGGATTATATTTTTTAAAAAATTATTAGTAAATTTATTACAGATTTCAAAAGGGATTGGTAACATTTCATTTTTCTCTCTTTTAAAATTAGTTAATATCCAAAATGTTCCATCTTCTTCTAAACAATTTAAATAATTATTTTTTAGATCTTGAAGATTTTTAGTAATCTCATTATCATCGCTATTCCTTAAATCAATTAGGATGCTCTGATATTTATTCATCTTATTATATTTTAACCTCTTTAATTCTTTCTTCAGCAATTTCACAATAAGTCAATTCTTTATCTATTCCCATCCATTTTCTCCTTAGGCTTTTTGCAATCTTACAAGTGGTACCGCTCCCATTAAATATATCTAAAACAAGATCTTCTTCATTAGTAGACATTTTGATTATTCTCTCTATCATCATCTCTGGAAACGGACAAGGATGAGTTTCATTTGTAATAGGGTGTTTTATTTTTTGAGATTTACTAACATTTACTACACGATTAATAGTCCAAATATTATTTTCTAAATTTTGCTTTAATATCTCATCTTCAGTATCAAGAATTGAACTAACTTCTTTATCAATATCTCGAAAAAGTTCATCCATATGAATTTGATTTACATAATCTTCTGATTTAACTGATATTAATTTTTTTAGGTTAATTATTTTTCTTTTAATATCATCTAATTTTTCAATATTTTTTCTTTCATCAAAAACCCAAAAATCTTCCGGATTTTTCCCTTCAGGTCTGCATCTTTTATCATTTATCCATTTAGATGGAATTCTTACATGATCTAGATTAAAGATATAATCCTTATCACTTTTTACAAACCATAGGATATTCTCATACCTTCCAAATAATCTTGACCTGGGTGTTTCTCCGCCTTCAAACTTCCATATTATCCAATTTTTAAGGAAAAAATTTAGATTTTTAAAAATATTGTAAAAATAAGGGCCTAAGGGATAAACTTCTCCATTTCTTATTGTTTGAGCTACATTCCAAAAAATGGCTCCATTATCTTTTAATACCCTTTTACACTCCTCAATTATTTTTTTATGTTCTTCTAGATATTCTTCAAATTTATGATCTTTCTCATAAACTTTTCCTAAAAAATATGAAGGACTTGTAACAATCATCTGAACTGAATTACTTGGCAATTTTTTTAAGATGTTTAGTGTTTCTCCACATATTATTTTATTTTCAATTTCATGAGTATCATTATAAGATTCTTTAAGTTCTTTTTCTTCCAATATAAGTTGATTAGCACCTTCTTCCATTTTAATCTCCTATTTTTTATTTATAATCAGATACAATTTTAGCTTTTTAACTTTTTGTATCTCAGATAATAACCTCCTTTTCTTCTTCTCTTCTTATCCTTAGAGCCTTTTGGACGTCCTAAACTCTTTCCTTGCTTCTTTCTTCTATCTAATCCTAATAATATTCTTTCTCTAATCATCTCTCTTTCCATTTCAGCAAATCCGCTTAATATTGTAAAGAAAAATTTGCCCATTGTCGTTGAAGTATCAATATTTTGAGATGTTGCTATTAACGTTATGTTCTTATTTCTCATTTCTTCTAATACTTGTAATAGATGAGCTGTTGATCTTCCTAATCTATCAAATTTCCAGACAATAATAGATTCAAATAATTTCTTTCTCATATCCTGAAGCATATTATCAAGCTCTGGACGTGTTGTTTTAACTCCGCTTACTCCTTCATCTTTATAGATCTTAAATATTTCATAGTTATTTCTATCACAGTAATCTTTTAATTCTAACTCCTGGTTAAGAGTTGTTTGTTCATTTGTGCTTACTCTTACATATATTGCAACTTTCATATTAAATTTCCTCCTAAAATCTGTAAAAATTTGAAATTTGTGTTATACACTTTATTGGTATAATAAGTAAAACAAGTAAACCATCTTTCCTTAGTTATTATAGATGTTATACTTATTATACATACTTTACTTGTTTTAGATGTTTTACTCACTTTAGACATTTTATCATAGTTCCTTAAATAATGGTAATTTAATTTTTTCAATAGGATTATAAGATTTTGATAATGAGTAAAGAGTAATATCTCTTCCGTGCCTGTCCTCTCCCTGACTTACATCTAATAATCCAAATTCAACTAACTTATCAAGATTTTCAATAATTGATTTTAATGTTAAATTTACTTCACTCATTATTGTAAGAGAATTAGCATTTATCTCTTCATTAGGATTTTTTTCAAAAAATTGAAATATCTGCTTTTGATTTTTAGTTAAACTTAACATATATTTATTTGATATAATTCTTAAAAAACAATTTCTAGCAATATCATAATCTTGTCCTGTTGCTTCATAATATCCTTGTTTGTCTTTTTTTCTCTGATACTGATGTAATGCTGTTGAAGCCTTAATAAAATCTAAAAATCTCGGATAGTTAGTTCTCATAACAATATTTTTCTCTGGAAAGTGTTTGTCAATCTTTCCTGCATAAGGAATTTTGATATTAATTCTTCTTAAAAATAATTGAGATTCAATTAATAGAGGATCATATTCTAATTTAATTCCAGTTATAGCTTCTTTAGATTTTCTCTGCATAATTGCTCTTGTTTGATCTTCACTATCATCTAAATTTAAAATAATATTTCTTCTAATAGTTTCAGCACTTGGAATAGTTGAAGCAGAAGTCGTAATAATCACAGGCTTTCCTTTAATCTCAATATCAACAGCTCTTTGTTTTATAGTAACAGTTGCAGAGCTTCCAGAAGATGACATAACTTTAAACACTTCTGAATTAATAACATTATCACTTATATCTTCTCCATAAAATATTTTTCCATCCCAAGTCCAATCTTCTTCTTTTTTAGAATTATGCCAGTATGTAAAAACAGTTGGAGTTATTCTAGTTCTCTTGATATATTGATCTTTAGGAATCATCTCTAATACTGCTGAAGTAACATAATCCTTTCCTGCACCTGATTTATCATTAACTAATAAATTATAACTAGCTAACTGACAATTACAAACAAATCTTCCTGCCGCACATAATAAAATTACTTCTCTTGTTTCTTTCTCACCTTCAACTTTTTTATCTATCTCTTTAGCTTGTCTCTGAAATAATTTGGGGTCTTTTAATATTTCTTCATACTCGTCTGGAACATAATTTTCTAAGAACTCAGTTAATCGATTATAATCATTAATTCCTTCATTACTTTTAAAAATAGTTTTGGTTTTTCCGGTTTTAAAATGAGGACATCCCTCTAATGCAATAACATTTCTTTTGCTTTTCTTTGAAGTATCAGCACCAAAAATTATAATGAATTTTTCTTTGTCTCTTTCTTCTATCTCGTTATTAAAAAATATGTGAATATGATATCCTCTGCTACCTGTATCATAACATTCATAATAAAATTTTAATTTATCTAATCTCTTTAAAATATTATTAATATTTTCTTTTTCTTCTAAGTCTAATACAATCTCAATAGGAAGTATTGTTCGGCAGTTTAATCGCTTAAAAATTGTTAGATGTTTTTCAACATCAAAACAAATCTCTTTGAAAAATTTCCACTTCCCCCTGGATTTAGTAATGCCCTCTCTGTCTTTGTATAAACTAGCTAACTCGTAATCATATTTTTGTTTTCCAATTTCATAAAAGATATTATCTAAAATCTTTTTCTTTTCTTTTTCCTGTTCTGTTAATTCCATTTTGAATATGAACGCAGGACCTATTCACTAGGCCCTGCTGTGTTTGTTTTGGCAGACTTGATGTATCTTTGAATTGCTTTATGGCCTGGACCTTTTACAATTCTTTGAATTTGCTTAACTGACTTTCCTGCATTGAATAATTCAACACATTTTTGTTTCACTTCATCACTGTAAGTCTTACCAACTTTCTTTTGGATTTCAGCTTCCATAACTTCATACCTCCTTTTCATTTCTATAAATGGTGTGCTGACTAAACTCTCAGAGTTTAATTTTGCCATCACACTCCTTATCACTTCTCCTCTTATGAAGAACCTTAACACCTCTTCATTAATTGGAGAAAATATCTTTGGTTGTTCAAGAACCTGGTGATATATTTGTCTCATTTTCATTTACCTCCTTTGCAGTTTTGAAACCAGGATAATAAATATCATCTTGTCGAAATAGTGTATGAAGTTCTTTAACACCTAAAATATTGCATATCTTTCTAGCCACACTAAAAGAAACCATTAATCTCCTGTTTAAAATCCCCCAGATATATTGCCTGTTAACATTAAGCTGTTTTGCTAGTTTGTTTATGCTTAATTTACTTTCATAATATATGTGATTATAAAGAACTTCATTTCTTTCATATGGTGGCTCTCTTAACGTCTTTTTTACGTCCTCATGTTTTAAAAAAACCTCATCATTAGGTTTATTATTAATTCCTTCCATTTTCAGCAATTAAGACCTCTTTTTTGTTTAATATTGTAATAATAAAATCAAGCTTTTCAAAAATAAATCTTAGATCCTGTTCAGGAGTTGTTTCTATCTCAAATCCATTCATCATTTCTTCATGCATTTTTTATCTCCAATTATTTTTTCAGCTTTTTCAAGACAAGCTAATCTAATGAAATTAGCCCGACATCTACCTTCTATATTACAAGCTTTATCGACTAATTTTATTTCATCCTTTCTCATATCTGTTGCAATTTTTATTCTTCTCATTTTACTAACCTTTTGTAACTTATGTATATATAACAAAATGCTAGTATTTAAATGTATCCCTTTTGTGACAAAAGGTTATAATAAGTAATATTTTGTTAATCGCAATATTTATATACATCTCTTTCATATGTATATATATGAAAAAAGAAGAAATTTATGGCCTTATAAGAAAACCATATAATCGTGAATTTTTGCGCCTTATAAAAATGGGTCATAATATCCGAGAAATTCAAAAGGATATAGGATTTAGTTATAAATCTGCTTTTAAAAGAGTTAAAGAGATGGAGGAAAAAGAATTAATTATTGTTGAAAGATCTGGAAAAGCAAACAATATTATTATTAATCCAAAATATCTCGAACTTGTTGATAAGGAGCTAAAAAAATACCGAAAACTAAACAGAGAGTTCAAAAGTGAAAATAATCCTGAACTAACTAAAAAATTTCTAAAATTAATAAAAGACAGCAGATTCTCTGATATGGAATCTATATGGGAGAGGCTTGATAGTGAAAAAGAAAGAGAATATTTTATTAAAATTAAAGATAAATTAAAAGAACTAGGCTATATTAAAGAAAGGCTAGAAATAACCAAAAAAGGCATTAAATATGTGCAAAAGGCCAAGTAAAAAAACACACTACCTTTTCTTAACAAAAAGTTAAATGCCCCTGCCGGGATTTGAACCCGGGTCACAGCCTTGAGAAGGCTGGATGCTTGGCCACTGCACTACAGGGGCATTCTAAATGATATAATAAAATCTGTTTATAAAATTAACTAAAATGAATTTCAAATAAATGGGTTTGAATTTTAAACTTTAAACACCTTGTAACCTTTTCTAACTTTTTCTTTGACCTTTATTCCTATTTCATCTCCTTTTTTTGCTTTTTCAACTTTTTCATGCTGGATTTGTATACTGCTAACTTTTTGCTTAAAATCTGTTTCACCTCCAGTAATTTTTATTGTGTCGCCTTTTTTTAATGAGGCGCCTAGTTTTATAGCAGCTACACTTACATGGTCAAAGTAATTAGAAACTGTTCCTATTTTTTTTTCTGCCATGTTTAGAGTAAAGAAAAAGATATATTTAAATGTTTTGGAGGAAATGGGTGATGATTCTTTTAGGATTTTAACTTTGAGAAGTTTGGTTAGAGGTTGCTGGTTTGTTGCTATTAATAAAATTGAATATTCTAATCTGTTTTATTTTTTTCTGGTTCAGGAGCATTATACCCTGGAAGTTTTAGATTTTCTTCTTCACCTGAAGAATTCTTTCTATAAATTTCTCCTCCATTTTCATAAGTATCTATGAAAATTCTCAAAAGTGTATATCCCTTACGAAATTGAGTTGGAATATCAAATCCTGTTAACTCTCTAATTCTATCTATCTCTTTTAAAACTCCGTCAGTAACCTTAAGAGTTATCTTATTTGGATTATCTTCTGGAGTAGTAGTTGTTTCCAATCCCATTATATTATCAATTTCATTCTGTATTTAAATATTATTATAAATCATCACACAATCGCGTTTTTGAACCATTCAGGTTCAAATTTCTGAGAATATTAAAATGAATATCCAATCTTTGGTTGGATATTTTAATAGCCCCTCTAGTGCTCGCAAAAGTATTTTCTTATTATATTCTTATTTTCTAAAAATCCTTTTGCTCCTCGAACCTTTCAGGTTCTTATCATAGGATTTATTAATAATGGTGATTAGTGTAATTCCGGACTAAACTACCCTCCTTATATATATATATATATATATATATATATCAAATAACCCTCTAAATCATCTATCAAGGACCTAACCTCTCTCTATCTCTTGGAAATAAAACAACCTCTCTAATATTTTTAAAACCTAAAATCATCATCATTAATCTTTCTAATCCCATTCCCCATCCAGCATGGGGAGGAGCACCATATCTAAAACTATCAATATAACCTTTGAAATCCTTAGGATTTAATTTATTAACTTTTAATCTTTTAATCAACAAATCAGGTATGTGGATTCTTTGTCCCCCTGAAGCAAGTTCAATTCCCTTATAAATTGCATCAAAACCACAACTTAATTTAGCATCTGCCTTTTTACCTTTTGGCATAATATAAAAAGGTTTTTTAGCCATAGGCCAATCATGAACAAAAACAATTGTATCTGGAAACAAATCATTCAATTTCTTCTCAGCATCATTAGTTAAATCATATTTTTCTATAGGTGTTTTATGTTTCTTCATCAGCTCAATAACCTCATAAAATTTAAGATATTTAATTTTAGGAACTTTTAATTCAACACCTAATAACTTTAATTCATTTTCTCTTTCTTTAATAACTTTTTCAACAATAAACTGAACAGTTTTTCCTAAAACATCCATTACATCAAATTCATTTGCAAATCCTTGTTCATAATCAAACTGCCTTGATTCATTTAAATGCTGAACAGTATTATGTTTTTCAGCTCTCCAAACAGTAAAAATAGCAAATACTTTTTCAATCGAACAAGCTAACATCTGCTTATACAACTGACAGCTTTGAGATAGATAAGCTGTTTTCTCAAAATATTTCATTTTAAACAATTCAGTCCCTCCTTCACTTGAACTTCCTATTACAGAAGGAAAAATAGCTTCAACAACTCCTTGTTCATTCATAAAATCTCTATAAGCCTGCATTACACTTGACTCAATTTTAAAAATAGCTTGAGCTTTATTTCTATGTAAATCTAAAAATCTATAATCCAATCTTTTTGGTAGCTCTGTTTTTGAATGATCAGAAACATCAATTGGAAGAGGCTGTTCTGCAATAGAAATAATTTCAATCTCACTAGGAAGAATTTCCTTACCTCCAGGAGCTTGCTTACTTTTCTGTATCCTACCTTTAACCCTAATAACACTTTCTCTACTTACCTTATTCATTAGTTCAAAAACTTTTCCATCTGTTTCACTCTTAATTCCAGTAATCTGAATTCTTCCTGTAATATCTTTTAAAACAATAAATCTAATTTTACTTAAATCCCTGGTATCATGAACCCATCCAGCTAATTCTATTTCTCCATCTTTCTCAAAAGCTTCTTTAATCTGTTTTCTATTTTCTAAATATTTTTTCATAATATTACCCCTCATTCATAATTTATAAGTCTTTTGACTTTAAGATTTTGTAATTTTCTTACTTGTTTACACAAAGTATATAAAAAAGGATATACTTTTAAATAATGAGAGTTTGCCATTGGAATAAAGGGTCTAGAGATAAGGGCCTATAGGCTAGTGGTAAACCACCTCGTTTACACATAATTTATCATATTACTTCTAATAAGAAATAGCAAAATTTATATACTATATGTATTATATCTATACATGTTTAAAGATAGATATTTAATAAGTAAAGAAAAGTTGTTAAACGACGAAGAATTTAATTCTAATAATAGAGAGATTATTAAAAAGTTTTTAGAATTTGAAGAATATAAATTAAAGAGAAAAGAAGGTCTAACAGAGGTAGATGAAAGGTCTTACAAAACATTAACTCATTATATCACAAGAATAAAGACTCTTAACAAGTGGTTTGAGAATAAGGATTGGAGTAAACTAACTGAGAAGGAGATTAAAAAACTAATTGATGA
>CAYRKK010000017.1:0-16819 GCA_964424875.1 Candidatus Woesearchaeota archaeon | reverse complement strand
TTTCTTTTAATTTTTGAGTGGTAAGTTACTTAGAATTTCCGTGCGGAGATACTGATTTTAGTGGAGAAAAAGATTATTTCAATAAAATAGAAAAATTTAAACAAAACAATACAATCACCTAAAAACACCCCCCCCCAACACATATTTTTAAAAACACCCACTCCCTCTTTTTTTATGGGACTTTTAGAATTTTTAAAAGATATTTTTAAACAAGAAGAAGTAAAAGAAAATGAGAAAATAAAAATCCAAGAACTTGAAACTTGGATAAATAATAAAAAAAATAAAGACAAAGATAGTCTTGAAAATCTCATTAACCAAATCAAGCAAAAAATATCTGCTCTTTCAAATAACCTCGAAGAAAAAAAACAAATTCTAGAAAATATAGATTTAACTCAAAAAAAAATAGAAGAAAAAATAAAATTAATTATCCAAGAAAACCTTGATAATTACATTAAACAATTAGAAAAATTAACAGTAAATTTAACTAACATAATAAACAAAGATTATCAAAACATTGACAGGTTTATACAAGAAATAAATTTAACTTTCAACACATTTAAACAAAAGTCAGAGCAAAGTTATGAAAAAGCAACTTTTTTAATTGGAAAAGAATTAGGAGAAACCAGAAAAACTATAATAGAATTCTCACAAGATTTTAATAACACCCTTAAACAAAACCAATTCCTGCTTGATGATTTTAAAATAATCTCTTTTGTTTATAAAGAATTTGAAAAAATTAAAGAAATAGAAAAAACAAAATTAAATTTACAAAACAAAATTAATGAAACTGAAAAAAATATTAATAAAAACAAATTAAAAAACAAAACCCTAAATCAAGAAATTGAAAAAATAAAAAACAGCGACAATTATAAAAAAGAACAAGGGAAAAAACAAGAAATTAAAAATAGCAAAAAACAATTAGAAAAAGAATTTTATTCTTTAAAAGAACTAATAGATTTTAAAGAACTTGCAAACATCTGCCATTCAAATGAAAAAGAAATGAATATAATCAAAGAATACAAAGAAAATTTCCAGCAAGCCTTTGAAAAAGATAATGAAAGAATATTAAATATAATTAATTCAATAAATCAAACACAAATGAATAAAGAGCTTATACTAAAAAAAGCAAATGAAATAATTTTAAAAAAACAAAATATTAATGACCAAGAAAATAAACTTGAACTAAAAATATCAATAGAAATACTAATAAAAAATTCAGAAATAGAAAAAACAAATTCAGAAATTAACAGCCTAAATAATGGATTAGAAAAAGAAAATAAAAGATATGAAAAAAATAAAGAAAATTTAAATGAGATTAAAAATAATATTAAAGAAAAATTAAAAGAAATTGATGTTGAGTTAGAATAAAAGTGACATCTTCCCACAATAAATGTGTGGCTTCCTTATTATCCTTTTAAAAACACCACTAGAACTGCTCCCTAAAGCTTAGCTTGTGTAATATTAATGATATCGCATCCTTCTTTTTTGTAGATTTAATAAAACTATTAAAAATAAATTTAATTTAACACAACACAGCTTCTCTCACAAACAAGAGTATTTATCCATAGATTATGCTGACATGCATTTATAGTTACAAAACCATTACCATCCCAATAAACAACATCATTATCATAACAACTAAACCAGTGACCAAATGTAGAATTTAAAGCATTTTCATAACCCTTTAATTCACAAACTTTATTTGCAGTAACATCATCATAATTTAAAGCACCTTCATTTGGCCAAATTGTACTGGCAACTTCATATTCAGAATAATTATTAACAAATGTTCTAATTTCCCAAGCAGTATTAAATTTAAATGTTTCATACTCTCCATTATTAGCAACACCATTACAATCATTATCCTTACCATCACATAATTCAGGAGCTCCCGGATAAATCTCATCATCATCATCATTACAATCAACAGGTTCTCCATCATCACCAGGCTCTCCAGGATTACAAGTATCATAACCATCTAAATCATTATCAACACAATCACTTGTAATACAATCTCCATATTCACAACCATAATTACATTCATCAACTTTTTGAGCAGCATCATTAAAACCACAATTACTTAAACCAGTTCCAGGATTATTACAAACATGAGTTCTATAATCTTGATAAACATCATTTCCTTGACAAAATCTATCTCCAACAAGGCCATTCACACCACATTCAGAATTCAAAGAACATTCAATTCCTCCCCTACTTTCATCATCTAATTCAGGATTATAAGAACTTGGATTTTCTAAATCATCCCAACATCCAGGATCTTCAGAATCAACTAAACCATCAAAATCATTATCATTATTATCTCTACATTCAGGAACATAGCAAACATCTCCTTCATCAATCTCACCATCACAATCATTATCCAAATCATCGCAGATTTCATTAACAGGAGTTCCAGGAATAGCACTACAAATACTATTTAATCCATTTAAACTACAAATCTTAAAACCATTATTAGAGCACTCTCCAATACCAACACTGCAACTATTTCCTAAATCCAACCACTCTTCATCAACACTACCATCACAATCATTATCTAATCCATCACATATCTCTAAACTAGAACCTTCAAAAGCATTACAACTATTAATTTCTTGCCCATTTACACATTTAATTAATCCAGTATTTCCAGAACACTCTCCAACACCACAGCTTGTTAAACTAGAAACATAATCATCATCAGCAACACCATCACAATCTTCATCAATACCATTACAATTAGAATCATCAGCTCCAGGGTTCACACTTGCATCATTATCATTACAATCAACAGGATTTCCATCATCACCAGAATCTCCAATCCCACAATTATCATAATCATCTCCATCATTATCAACACAATCACTTGTAATACAATCTCCATTTAAACATCCATAATTACATTCTTCAATTAATTCTTCATCAATATCATCATCACATCTTCCTCTATCGCATGAAAATTCTTTATAATCTCTATATACATCTCCATTCCTACAAAATTTATCACCAACAAATCCATCATCGCCACAATCAGAATCTTCAGAACATTCTCTACCTCCACCGCCTTCTTCATCATCATAATCACACAAACCTTCAAATTCACAAGCAAGTTCTTCATCACTTAATCCACTGCCAAATCCATTACCACTTGCAATCAAAATACTTCCCTCATTTGCATCATTTAAAGTATTACCTAAATCTTCTCCAACTCCAACTAATTTCAAACCTCCAACTTTTGTATCTCCTTCAATTTTAATTAAATCAACATTATTAATATTTAAAAAAAGAACTACTAATAAAAAACTTGTTATAACAAGCAACAAAATCAAAATCACTGCACTTATTTGTTTTACCATTTTATTGTAACTTAATAATAATTACAAAAACTAAAAATCTTTTGCTTTTAAACATTGTTGTTCTATGAATTATTATGTTATAATATGGATGTTGAAGAATTTTATGAAAATCCTAAGTCTTATTCCCTATAAAACCCAAACATCTTCCCTTTCCACCCGCTTAATCCACCATTATAAACCAACCACCCCCCATAAACAATCCCACCCATAAGAACATACAAAAACATAACAAAAACCAATTTCTTTAACAAAGATTTATCTGAAGAAACTTCTGATAAAACACCAGAAAGCTTAATCTCCTCAATAGGCTCTTGAACTACATTCTGTTTTTTACATTCATCTAAAACTAATTTAATCTCAGAAGAGGTTTTTTTACTATTAAAATAAACCTCTGCATTAAGTATATATTCACCAGCAGCAACACCGTCAGAAATCTTTAAAATAAATTCCTTTGTCTCACTATCATCTTCTCCATATTTTTCTAATTCAAAATTCTCACTCTTCTCATTAATCCCTAATTCAGAACTTTTCACAATAACATAAACATCATTGTCTTCAGTTCCCATATTCTGTACTTTAATTTCTGAATTAATATAATCTCCACATGCGAAATAGTCCCTACTAATCTCAAATTCTTCTATATAAACATCACGCTCATTTCTCTTAATATCAATTTCCATATAATCTTGATTACATTCATCCTCTGAATTTTCAACAACAGCAAACACAACATATTCATTATCCTCATTTAAATCAACAGGAACCTCAAACTCAAACTCAGAGAACTCGGTTTCTCCAGTTTTAACATCAAAACTATCTTTATCTTTTTTAATAATTTTTTCTTTTGTTAAATCATATAAATAAACTTTAACATCAAAATTAAAATCTTCATTAAAATCATTTTTTAATTTTATTTTAAAATTAATTTTTCTTCCAATCTTGAATTCATCATTTTCACTTAAATCTTCAAAACTTATTTTAACTTTATTATTTAAATTATCACAAGTATTCGCATTATTAAATTCAAGAGGTTTTTCAGAACATTCAACAGCACAGCAACTATTTGAATCAGAAACACCTAATAAATTCCCTAAACAAATTTGTTCTGAAGAACAAACATAACCATTCATTTCTTCACAAGTAAAACTATCAGCTCCCCTAACAAAAATATTCCACAACTGGTTAATACTTGTTTCTTCATCACTAACAATTGCTTTAACATTATAATCTCCTTCACCTCTATTAAACAAATACTCACTTCCCTCTCCAATATTAATTCCATCAACTTCCCAATCAATACTCACATCACTATCTTCATCCTCAACAACAACTGAAAATAACTGCTCTGTATTACTTAAAATTCTCAAATCATTTTCAGGAGAATAACTAGTAATAATAGGAGGAGAATTAAATTCAGAAACAATAAGATTTACTTCATTACTAAGCACATACTCTTCTTCAGAATCTTCTGCTTTAAAAATAATCCAATCTTCACCAATCCAATCTTCAGAAGAACTAAATCTGACTATATTTCCAATAATTTCTACAATTATATCTATTTCTTCAGAAGTATCATAAACACTATAACTTAAACTATCTCCATCAGGGTCTTTAAAATAATTATTTAAATTAATAATCTCTCCTTCATTTTCTGTCCATCTTATTTCCTCAATATTATTTAAAAAAACAGGAGCATCATTAACACAATTCTGATTTATATTATCAATTATTTCTTCAGCACCAAGATGAATAAAAGCATTATTATCATCACAATCCTCATTAATATAAGAATAACCTTCACTTAAATCACTTCCAGAACAAACCTCTATTAATTGACCTGTCCCAAATCCATCTTCATCATAATCTAAATAACCCCCTAAATTCTGCCAAACACTTGCATCATTATCATTACAATCATCTCCTGTATAATAACCATCTCCATCATTATCTTCTCCAACTACCCATTTTAAAGAATTTTTAAATAACTCTCTACTGTCATCTGTCCAGTAATCACTTCTTGTTATACCAAAAAATACTCTTTTTGGATTATCTTTTGTAGCAATAACATATTTTCCAGAATCACTTGTTGAACTACTTAAAACAGTAATTTTATCACAATTATTTTTTCTTCCAGTTAAATAATAAATTGGAATTGAAACCCCTCCTGAACAGCACTGAGTATAAACTTGAAAATTAGTAGGAACTCCTTCTGTAATTAAATTATTTAAATTATACGCATGCAAAGGAATATTTCCTCCAGAACTTCCAATACTATTACTCCAATTTTCATAATAATTTGTATTTGCAACTAATGATTTATAATCATTAACAGGAACATTGCTAATTCTTTCATTACCTATTAAAATCATTTTATATTCTGAAAAATCAGTGCTTGAGATTTCAGAATCATCAATTAATTCATAACTATACCCAAGTTCATTTATAATATTAATAAAATTAGAATCAGGATTTCCAGTATTTCTCACAACATACCCAATATCTTCTGCCAAAACTCCTTGAACTAAAACTATTAAAAACAAAAACATTATCCAAAAAATATAAATTTTTTTCATTTCTTTTTAACACTCTTTTTTGATTTAATTTCATCACTCTTTTTAGCTTCCCTAATCCTTGACGAAACAATCCACAAAATAATAAAAATTACAAACAAAAGCAAAGTCATTGAAAAAGCAGTAATCAACAAACTTTTGTTTATCTTAGAACCATCTTCATTAACAACTCCTCCAGTTATTCCTGTTGAAACACTTACAGTATTATTTTCTTCATCTTCAGATAATTCCTCTTCAGATATTTCATCTTCATCATTTCCAAACAAATCATCAAACCAACTGTTTTTTTCAGCAATAACAATCACAGTTGAACTTAAACCAACCCAATTGCCCTCATCAGAAGGAGCAAACTGGACATTTATTTTAGTTTCTGTTGTTCCTGCTTTTTTTACTTTAATTGTAAAATAAGCTTTTTTATCTTCACCAGGTTCAAGACTAAATTTATTTTCTTCAAAAGAAACATCCTCTGCTAAATCTCCTGAAGCAGAAATATCAATATTAACAGAAACATCATTTACATTTTTAACTAAAATATATTTTCTAATTTCATCTCCCTGGTCAACTCTTAAAATCATCCGAGCATTTCCAATACTTCCTTTTATTGCAGCAACACTGCTGATAAAACTAATAATTAAAATAACTCCAATAAATAAGTATAAACTCTTTAATGCAATCTTATTTATTTGGCGCTCCCCTGTTTTCATTATAACTTTAGAGTTAATCTCTTTTTAAAGATTATTAGACTTTAAACCTTATGACAAGAAATAACATCTTAAAACAACATAATTAAAAATATCCCCTAAAAAACATTATAACAAGAAATATGGGTTAAGTAAGTTAAATTAAAACAAACACACTCCACCCTCACATCCAACATTACATTCATATTCTTCAACAACATACAATTTAAAATTCTTTATAATTTGAGTTGATGTCTTAGAACCTGTATCTCCTACAAATCCTATTCCTGATTTTGAATAATCTATTCCAAGAATATTACTATCAATAACCTCATGACCATCATATACTACAACAACATTTCCATTATCAAATTCAACTTTCACATGATGCCATTTTGAATCACACATATTTGTCTGATAAAACTCTAAATGATTATCTAGGTTCTGAGGAATACCACTCATCAACCCAATTCCAATACCAGGATCATCAAATTTATGACTCTCCATATTATTAAAATAACTATCAAATTCTATTGAATATGAATTATCCCAAATTGTATTTGTAGGTGAATAAAACTTAAACCAGATTCCATCTGCACAAAGATAACTTGCCATAATCTTAAAATCAAATTCAGCTTTCCATTTTTTACTATCTACCTCATCAAGATTATAATCTGCTAAAGCATCAATAGTCATATCATTTACAGGTCTTGTTAAAATAAACTCTTTATTAAATTTATTCCAAACTCCTGAATTATATTCATTTGCATTTTCAAATCTTTTAATTATCCAGTTTCCATTTGTATTTGGATCTGTTGAAAAATCATCTTCAAAATCAAGAACTTCATCTTCACAAACAGAAATACAACTTTGAAATAATTCTGAATTAATTTCTTCTTCACATTGATTATTTACACAACTAAAATCATGATAGTCTCTATAAACTCCTTCATTAGCACAATATTTATCAGAATAAAAATCATCAGCACAATCTTCATCTTCAAAACATTCACAACCTTCATCAACACTACCATCACAATCATTATCTAATCCATCACAAACTTCCTCAACAGGAGTTCCAGGAGAACAAGTATTAATTTCTACACCACTTAAACAAATATTTTCACCAACATTTGAACACTCTCCAACACCACAACTTGTCCCAACACTAACATAATCATCATCAACAACACCGTCGCAATCTTCATCAATATTATTACAATTAGAATCATCAGCACCAGGATTCACACTAGCATCACTATCATCACAATCAACAGGTAAACCATCATCTCCAGGCTCTCCAGGATTACAAGTATCATATCCATCTCCATCATTATCAACACAATGAGAGCATAATACTTGTATTTGTCTTTGAACAACATTATCTAAAAGATTTTTATCTAAACTTAGTATATTAGATTCTATCCTAATACTATAAGTTCCAGAAGGTAAATTTGGATTAATTGTTCTATATTTAATACTTGTTTCTCCAGGATTAAGAGTATTAGGAATATGATTAAACAACAACCCATTAATTTCTCCTTCATAAGTTATATCTTCTAAATAATCCCCATTATTTTTAACTTTAATATAGATTTTATAATTTTCATCACAATATAACTCATCATTAATACCAAGAGGATCTCCTAATGAATTTAAAATTTTTATTCCATTAACAGCATCTATAAAATCAACAAATCCTACATCATGAATACCATCAATACACTCTCCATTAACACAACCATAAGCACATTCATCAACTTTTTGAGCAACATCCTCATAACCACAATTACTTAAACCTGTTCCAGGATTATTACAAAGATAAGTCCTATAATCTTGATAAACATCATTATCTTGACAAAACATATTCCCAACAAAACCATTAACACCACATTCAGAATTCAAAGAACATTCAATTCCTCCTCTGCTTTCATCATCTAATTCAGGATTATAAGAACTTGGATTTTCTAAATCATCCCAACATCCAGGATCTTCAGAATCAACTAAACCATCAAAATCATTATCAACACTATCTTGACATTCAGGAACATAACAAACTCCCCCTTCATCAATCTCTCCATCACAATCATTATCTAAACCATCACATAATTCATCAACAGGAGTTCCAGGAGAACAAGTATTTACTATTATACCACTAACACAAATATTTTCACCATTATTAGAACACTCTCCAAGACCACATCTTGTCCCAGTACTAACATAATCATCATCAGCAACACCATCGCAATCTTCATCAATACCATTACAATTAGAATCATCAGCACCAGGATTCACACTAGCATCATTATCATTACAATCAACAGGTTCTTTATCATCTCCAGGTTCACCAGGATTACAAGTATCATAACCATCTAAATCATTATCAACACAATCACTTGTAATACAATCTCCATATTCACAACCATAATTACATTCATCAACTTTTTGAGCAGCATCATTAAAACCACAATTACTTAAACCAGTTCCAGGATTATTACAAACATGACTTCTATAATTTTGATAAACATCTCCTGACTGGCAAAACCTATCTCCAACAAAACCATTTGTCCCGCATTCAGAATTCAAAGAACATTCAATATCTCCTCTGCTTTCATCATCTAATTCAGGATTATAACTACTTGGATTTCCTAAATCATCCCAACATCCAGGATCTTCAGAATCAACTAAACCATCAAAATCATTATCATTATTATCTCTACATTCAGGAACATAACAAACATCTCCTTCATCAACATTCCCATCACAATCATTATCTAAACCATCACAAACTTCTTGACTTGGAGCACTAGGAGAACAACTATCAAACATTGCTCCATTAATACATCCTAAATTTCCATTATTAGAACACTCTCCAATACCACAACTTGTTTCTTGATTAAACCATGTTTCATCTACACCATCATAAGTTAAAGCATTACAATCATTATCCTTACCATCACATAATTCAGGAGCTCCAGGATAAATCATAGTATCATTATCATTACAATCAACAGGTTCTCCATCATCTCCAGGTTCACCAGGATTACAAGTATCATAACCATCTAAATCATTATCAACACAATCACTTGTAATACAAACTCCTCCAGAACAACCAAACTCACAATCATAAACTAATTCCTCATTATTATAATTATTACTAAAACAACCTCCTTGTGAACATCCTTTAATATAACAAGTTCTTAAATGATAAACATCATTATTCTTACAATAATTATTTCCATAACTATCACAATAATTATTTCCACAATCATTTAAAAATAATTGAGCAACAGAAACATCGCAAGAACTCAATTTTGTTCCTGGATTTTCACAAACAGATTCTTGATAATTTTGAAAAACATCATTTTGAGCACAATATTTATTTCCAAAAAAACCAGTCATCCCGCAATCATTATTATTTAAACAATTAACAACAGTATTAGAACAATAACTATTTATCTCCCCAGGATTAATACATTCATCAACAGTATATAAATCATTATCATTACAATCAGAATTCTCAGAACAAACAACATCAACACAAGCCCCATTTGAACATGTATCTTCACAATTAGATTTAAGTCTTTGACTAATCTCTGGTTCACAAAAACTAAAAAGTTCTCCAGGATTATTACATTTCCATTCTTTATAATTCTGATAAACATCATCTCCTCTGCAAAACAAATTACCAAAAAATTCATCTTCACCACAATCTAAATCTTTTGAACAAACAACATTAACACACTGACCATTTGAACATATTTTTCCAGTTCCACAATTTCCATTATTTTCATCAACAACTCCATCACAATCATCATCAACATTATTACATGATTCAATTACAGGATTTCCAGGAACAGCATTACAAATAACACCTGATGCATCAGGAGAGCAAACATAATTTCCATTTCTTTCACAAGCTCCAACACCAACATTACAACTATTACCTAAATTAACATAATCTTCATCAATCCTTCCATCGCAATCATTATCTTTACCATCACATAATTCAGGAGCTCCAGGATAAATCATAGCATCATTATCATCACAATCAATTGGCTTTCCATCATCACCAGGTTCATCTGGATCTATATTATCAAATCCATCTTCATCATTATCAATAGAACATCCTTCATCAACTAAACCATTACAATTATTATCAATCCTATCACACAACTCATCAGCACCAGGATTTATAGAAGCATCATTATCATTACAATCTCTTTGTAAACCATCATCACCAAAATCACCAGGATTAGCAGTATCATAACCATCTCCATCTAAATCAACAGGACAATTTTCATCAACAACCCCATCACAATCATTATCCTTACCATCACATAATTCAAGAGCACCAGGATTCACACTAGCATCATTATCATTACAATCTTCTTCCTTACCATCATCTCCTTCTTCACCAGCTCCACAATTATCATAACCATCAAAATCATTATCTAAACAAATACACTCTCCATTTAAACAACCACTTGAACACTCTCTAACAAGTTCTTTAACAACATCATCAACACATTCAGATTCTAAAGTTCCTGGACTTTCACATTCATATTCTTCAACATTTTTGTAAATCTTATTTCCAATACAATATTCATCTCCAATATCTTTATTAGGACAATCACTATCTTTTGAACAAGTTACAACAACATAACTAACACACTCTTCAAATAACTCACGAGCTTCATCTGTCCAGTATTTTGTTTCACTTATTCCAAAAAAACATTTCTTTATCCCTCCAAATTCTAAATATGAAATAACATCACCTAATTCTTTATTTCTTTTAGTATAAGTTGTAGCAACACTTTCAACATCTTTATTTTTATATTTATTACGCAAATAATAATACGGAACTCCAACTCCTCCTCTTCTAAATCTAGCTCTTTCATAAACTTCAACAATATCACCATTCTTTTTTATTTTTAATTTAGCATTAGAAGCAAGTTTTGAAACTCTTCCTTTATCTAAAAAACCAAACTGTTTTGCATATTTACTATTTACAATAACTCCTGGGATATCATCAACAGAAATATATTTTAAATTCCTCAATCTTTCATCACCAACAAAAATAAATTTATAATCAGAAAAATCAACACTTCTTAAATTAATTTCATCAATTAACTCAACATCTAATCCCATATTCTCAAAAACATCTATAACATTATTATCAACCCCTCGACTATTTTTATAAATATAAGCAACATCAGAACTTAAAACAGAACCAGCAACAACACTAATAAACAAAATTGTAAATAATAAAACAAATACTCTATTTTTTCTTGCATCCCTTTTTATCATCTTTTAATAATCTATTTAATGCATCACCTTTTCTTTTTTATCCATTTTTTTTAAAGGACTATATTATTTAAATATATCTTACTACTTTTTTCTAGTAAAATTAAAAACGTTGTCCGAAAACTCTAAAATTTTATTTCGCCTAAATGATCATATTTTCTCCTATCTTTTCTTTTTTTTAGGCTCAGAAAAATCTTCTAATTTTTTATTAATTTTAATCCTTATAATTATGGGCAAACCTCGATAAAATTTAAAGGTTTTAAGTTTAATTACTCATGATATTTGAGCAGGTCCATGAATTTCCATTCTCCATTTTGGTTCAACATACCAACTTGGATATTCTCCAGATCTTATAAAATCATCTAATTGTTTTGCATTAAATTCTGCTTCTTGATTATCAACTACTGTTAAATTAAATCCTAATCCAAAAAAGGGATATGAAACAAGAACAGTTCTTTCGCCTGATTCACTTTTAAATCTAGCTCTTTTAAAAAATGGAGGTTTTCTATGTTCTCTATCAATACCTAATCTTTCTACTTCATATAAATAAGAACCAAGATTTCTTTGTCCTGCACGAGGATGTCCAGTACTTATTCTTCTTTTTATTTCATGTCTTTCTTCAGGAGAAGAAGGTTTATATCTAAATGGGCAAGTTTGTTCTGTCATTCTTTTTTTAGTTGTTTGTTTAAATCTTTGTATTTCAAATCGTGTTAAAATTTTACTTGATTCTTCTATTTTTTCTTTACTATCTGGAGTTTTTATAATAACATATTCTGGTCCTGAACATGTTGATACAAATCCTGATTCATCCAATCCAAAAATAAATGTTTCATTATTTGGTACAAGACATTTTTCTTGTTCACTATAATCATAAAAACCTTTAATTGTACCTTTTAATAAAGGTTGTTCTTTTTCTTGAAGTATATGAACATAATCTCCTTTTTGCATTTTTATTTAATATATCAAAGTTATTTAAACATTATTGCATTCAAAAGATATATAAGCTTATTTTTGTTTTTTTATTTATGGCAACTCGAGAAGGGCATGAACCATATTGGGATTTGATTAAAAGAATAATTATTGAATCTGATTTAGTTTTAGAAATTTTAGATGCGAGATTAGTTGAGGTTTCAAGAAATAAAGAAGTTGAGAGATTGATTGAGGAGATTGGAAGACCAATGATTTTTGTTATTAATAAAAGTGATTTAGTTTCTTCACAGAGTTTGGAAAAACCAGTTCAAGAGTTGAAAAAAAAAGGAGAAGTAGTTTTTGTTTCTAGTAAAAATCCTAAGACAGTGAAAGTTTTACTTTATGTTATTAAAAAAGTTTTCGATAAATTTGGAAAAAGGGAAAAAGTTGAAAGAGGAAAATATGATCCTAAACCAAAATATAGAGAAGCTCTAGGAGAAATTGTTGTTGGTGTTTTAGGATATCCAAATGTTGGGAAATCATCTGTTATTAATGCTTTGGCTCATAAAAAGAAAGTTAAGGTAAGCAAAAAGTCAGGAACAACTCATGGGGTTCATTGGATAAAAGCAACTAGTGAAATTAAGTTGATTGATAGTCCTGGTGTTATTCCTCTTAATCAGGAAGATGAAATTAGGTATGGTTTAATTGGTGCTAAAGATACTGAAGCTTTGAAAGATCCTGAATTAGTTGCCCATGCTGTTGTTAAGTTGTTTTTGAAATATGGAAAGAAAAAGTTTGAGGAGTTTTATAAGATTAATGTTGATAGTAAGGATGTTAAAGGGAAGGGGGGTGAAAAAGGGGTGGAGGATATTGTTGAAGAGATTGGTTTTCAGAGAGGGTTTTTAGTGAAAGGTGGGAAAGTTGATGAAAATCGAGTTGTTAGTTTGATTGTTAGAGATTGGCAGCAGGGGAGGCTTAGGCTTTAGAGCTGGAGGGAAAGAGAGGTTGAGGTTGTGAGTTAAGATATTTAAAAAAATGAAAAAAGAGAAAAACAAAACAAAAAAAGAAGTGAAACAAACAAAAATTAATATTTTGATTATTTTTGTAATTATACTTGGAGTTACCACTTTATTCTTTTTTCCAGAGCCAGCAACTAATTTTTTTGGATATGTTGGGACAGGTTTATTTTTTATTGTTCTTATAATTATTTTGTTTATTATTAAGAGAAATAAGAAACTGTAGATTTACATTTATTTTTTAGAAACATTAAAAAATGTAAAATAATTATAAGTTTAAAGCAAAATGAAAAAAGAAGTAGCAAGTAAAACTGCATGTGAATGGTCACAAAAAACTAATCCTCCAATAATGGATCCATTAGAGACTGATTTATTAATTAAGTATGTTAAAAAATGTAAGATTCATTTTGTTGAGATTGGAACTTATAAAGGAGGGTCTGCTGCATTGATTAGTAAGTATTTGTCTGAGAATGTTAGATTAACTACTATAGATATTTTTGATAAACCTCCGAGGGGGTCTATTCCTCCTGATGGCAAACTTCCAACTTATGAAGATGCAAGATCTACTATTATTAAGGAGGGGAATATCAAGAAAGTTAAGATTATTAAGGGAGTTAGTTGGAGTGTTGTTAAAAAATGGAAAAAGAATATTGATATTTTATTTATTGATGGTGATCATAGATATAAAGCTGTTAAAAGGGATTTTAATATATGGGAGCCATATGTTATAAAAGGAGGATATATTTTAATTCATGATATAAATTTTCCAGGAATATCAAAAGTTTTTAAAGAGATTTTAGAGAATCCAAAATTTTTATTAAAAGAAAGATCTGGCAATCTTGCAGTTATTGAGAAAAAATGAAAAAAACAAAAGAAGAAAGCAAAACAAAAAAAGAAGTGAAAAAAACAAAAATAAAAGCAATTATCTTTGATGTTGGAGGAGTTTTGAAAATCGGGAGATTTTCAATTATGAAATTTAAAGTTGGAGATGAAGAAAGTTATCATTTAGATATGTCTAAATATCTTCAGATGAGTTTGGATTCTTGGTTTGATGCAATTGATAAAGTATATGTTGATTCGTTTGAAGGAAAAATAAAAGAAAAAGAAGTTAGTAAAATTATTGCTAAAAATTTGGGGGTTGATTTACAAGATTTAATTAAAACATCTGATAAAGTTTTTAAAAAGTTTTTTAAGAAAAATAAAAAGTTATATAAAATTGCTTTTGATTTGAAAAAGAGAGGTTATGTTGTTGGAATTTTATCTGACCAGTGGGTTTTTTCAAAAAGAGTTTTGACTCCGCGTGAGGATGTTAAAGGATTTAGTCCTGTTATTATATCTTGTGATGTTGGTGTTAGAAAGCCTGATGTAAGGATTTACAAGTTGTTGATGAAAAAGCTAAGGAAAAAGCATAAGGGAATAAAAGCTTCTGAAGTTTTGTTTATTGATAATAGAGATTATAATTTAAAACCTGCTCGTAGATTGGGGATGAAAGTTATTTTGTTTAAGAATAATAAACAGGTTGTGAGGGAGATGGGGGAGTTTGGTTTGGAAACTAGAAACAAACTTATTTAAACCTCAAGGTTTTTAATAATAAAGAGGTGAGAATTTATGCAATTATTATTTGAAGAGTTTTTTAAAAAAGTAAATAGTCTTTCTAAGGGTAAGACTTCTTTAACTCTTAAAATCTTAGTTAAAACAATTTTTTATAGTTTAATTGCAATTAGTTTAATTTTAATTATTTATTTAATTTATACTAAAAAATATATTTTTATTTTAATTATTCTAGGATTAGCAATTATTGGAGAAACAGCCCATTATATTCGAAAGACAAGGGAAAAAGTTATTAGTAATAAAATGATTAATGAGAAATCAAATACTAAAGAATTATTAAAATCTGGAAAATCTAATAATAAAGTTCTTTTGAAAACAAATAAAATAAAAAATGAAAACTTGTTGGAAAAAAGTAAAACTAAAAGTATTGAAAAGAAGAGTTTGTTGAAAAATAAAAAGATTGGTAAGAAAATAAGGTTTAATAAAAAGATTAATAAAGTTAAGGTTAAGAGAGTTAAAAATAAAAATTTATTAAAGATAAATGGGCCAAAGAATAAAGCGTTGTTGAAAGTAGGAGTTAAAGATAAAGAGTTGTTGAGAAAATAAAATTGTTGAATATTTTAAGTGTGGGAGCACATTGTTTTTTTGATTTTAATTAAATTAATTAATAATCGAAATTGGTTAGAAAGATGGGTGTCAGGGGAATTTGCAATAGCTTGGAGTTGGTTTAGTTTATGATGGAGTTATTAAGAATTCTAAAGTATTTCTGCTTTTATTATTTTTACTTCTTCTAAAGGTTTGTCTCCTGGACCTGTTTTTACTTTTGCAATTTTGTCTACAATGTCCATTCCCTGAACTACTTGTCCAAAAGCAGGATGTTTTGAATCAAGAAAATTATTATCTACAAGATTAATAAAAAACTGGCTTGAGCCTGTGTTAGGTCCTGCATTTGCCATTGAAATAGTTCCTCTGTTATTTTTGTTTCCTGATTTATGTGTGAATTCATCTTGTATATTTGGTATTGAAGAGTCTCCAAATCCTGTTCCTGTGGGGTCTCCTCCTTGAATCATAAAACCATTAATAACTCTGTGGAAAATAATTCCATTATAAACTCCTTGTTTGACAAGGTTTTCAAAATTATTTGTTGTAATTGGCATATCATTATATAATTCTATTGTGATATCTCCCATGTTTGTTTTAAAAAGAACTTTTGTGTTCTCAGATTCTTTATCAAAACCTTTTATTACATTTCCAACCATTTTATAATTTGAGCCTAAAATTAATCCAGCAACAATAATCACTAAAAGTATTGTTATTACTGATATTTTTTTTAAATCTATTTTATAATACAGAAAAAGGGGTTTAAAAATGTTTATTATTTTAAAGCTCCATCCCAAATTAATTGAACTCAATTAATTTATTATTTCTAATAA
>CAYRKK010000016.1:0-17336 GCA_964424875.1 Candidatus Woesearchaeota archaeon | reverse complement strand
TATGTGATATTTGTATAAGGAGGGCAGTTTAGTCCGGAATTACACTAATCACCTAGATATTACTAGCAATTTTAAACTCTAATTTTATGAACTGGTTTGTTTATAGATTTGTATTTGCTAAAGCTATTAGAAGTTTTCAATTTTCAGGAGATGTTGCTAAAAAAATTCCGCTACCAAAAATATCTCTTGAAGAACAAAAACCATTCATAGAAAAATCTAATTTTATGATAGATAAAAATAAGAAATTTTATGAAACAAAAAATAAGTTCATAAAACTAATTAAATATAAATTCAATTTAGATAAAATCTCACGAAGATTAGAAGGTTTTTATAATCTTAATTTTAAAGAATTTGTTGATGAAATTCAGAATAAAAACAAAACTATGAGTATAGAAAAAGAAGCTGAATTAATGAATTTTTTTGAAAAGAATAAAAAAGAAGTTTTAGATTTAGTTAATGAAATATCTAAAACAGAGAAAGAGATAGACGAGAGGGTTTACAAATTATATGAAATAACTGATAAAGAAAAACAAATCATCAAGGAGAGTCTAAAATGAACAAAGAAATAGAACTCGGTAAATCTTTAATTCAATTAGCCCAAATAATCATCATTTTTGCAGGAGTTTTATTTGCATTAGGAGGGATAGCCTATACTAACGCAGTTTCATCTTTATCCATAGTATCGAATTCAATAAATCTCTTCTCGATTGAGGTTATGAAAACAAATATAACTGATTTATCTGAAAGTAAACAAAATTTAATAAATGAAACCTTCAACTTTAATAAAAAGCATGCAGAGATAATAAAACCTCAATTAGATTTATCTCTCTATTCTCTCAAATTTGGAATAGTATTAGCCATAAATTCATTGATTATTTGGTTTTTTGGACATCGTAAAATAAAGAACGCTAAGGAAATCTACAATCCAACCCCAGAAGAAAAACAAATTATAGAAAAATCTTAAAATAAAGAAAATGGATAATAAACCAAAAGAACAAATTGCAATAGCCCTATTTACTGGTGCAATTATATCCTTATTTTTATTTATTGGAAATTTAGTAGAAAATTTTTATCTTAAAATATTGGCTCTTCTGATATTAATTGGGATTATTCTTATTTCATTAAAAGTTATTTTAGATCCTTCAACAGACTTACATTTTATTGGGAATATAATTAAAAAATTTCTAAAAATAAAAAAGCTAAAATAATTAATCTTTTTTCCTTCACTCCCCATATCCCATCCCACAGACTTACATTTAGAACATATTAATGGCTTCTTTAAAACTCCTAATAGATGGTTGGAGTTGATTAAAATGAGTTCAAAGTCTAAAAATAGCAGTGATAATAGTTCCTGATTTATTGATATATTTTTCTATTACAACAGAATTATCATCCTTATACTCTCTCATTATTTTCAATGCTTTCTCTACATTATCTTTTCCAAGACCATGTAATTTTAATTTTTCTGTTCCATATTTCTTTAATTTATCTAATTTAAATTTAACCTCTCCACTAAATTCCTCATAGGATTTATGTCTGTTAATAAAAACCATATAAGGTAATGATTTAACAATTCTTTCTACTTCATTTTGATACTCAATTATATTAAAACTTTCTTCTTCAAACATATTATCATAAAGCTCTCTAAAATATTTATCAAAATAATCTCTTGTAACTAAATTACATAAATTATTCCCAAATTCAGGATATTTAAATGAAATATCTTGTTTTAATTCTAATATATCCTCCCTATTATTAAAAGCCCGCCTTACAATTAAAGCCCCTTCAAGAGCCCTGTATATATCAGGGTTTAATTTATTTTTGTAAAAAGATAATAATTCTTTATCCTTATCTAGTGGAAGATTTCTTTTTATTTTATTAGTTTTTTCAGCAGTTTTATTAGTTAAAAAAATATCATTTTCATTATGAACAACAAAATCCAATATCTCTTCTTTTATCCTTTTTTTTTCATCATCTGTAGCCTTATTAATATCTAAACTTATTCTTTCACCATCTTTTAACTCAATTACATTATTAACATTTTTTGAGAAATCAAAAAACTTAATGGTATTGTTAGCCAATAAATCCCTAAATTTTGCATCAAAAATATTCTTTAATCTATCAAGAATCTTCATCTAATCTTTTAGCTATCTCCATTAAAGAAAAAGTATCAGATTTTACAAATGCCTCCGAACCCCTCATAACTCCTCCCCAATTATCAATATGAATCTCTTCTCCTTTAGGTGTAAGAACTTTCTGTTTTTGATTATCTATTTCTACAATAAAACCTTCCTCATCCAAGGTCTTACCATACAATTCTAAAACATCTTGTTTAGATTCATTATCAAAAACTAAATTACTTATTTTCATTAGATAGTTCCTCCTTTAATAAACTTAATTTTAGATATTTATTAAGTTTATTGTGTTCATTCTTAGCATATTCAAAATTATATAAAATAAATGAATTCATTTTAACCTCTTTTATTAATACATACAATTATATATTCTTTTCTATTTTTAAATATTTGCTTCTTCACAACCCTCTAACCTCAACTCACCAACTCCCCCACCCCAATCTCCATAACACCAACAGGCATTTTAATTTTATTATTTTTTAAAACAAAAGGAGCAATCTCTCCAATAACTCCAATCTCCTTATCATTAACAATCACAGAACCACATCTTCCATCAATAAAACTAGGATGAGAACTTTCCATAATCTCATACTCAACATTCAACATTCTCATTAAATAATCTAAAATTTGTTTTAACTCTGTAAAATTTGCTTTTTCATGACACAACCCTATTCCCAACCTTTCTTCTTCACCAACACCTGTTTCAGAATTTTTAAAATCATCATTATAAAAAACCCTGCCTAACTCAAAAATCTTCTGAGGATAACTAGCATCTGAGTTCTCACTAAAAACCTCAATCAACTGAGCTAACAAAGAATCCCTTAAAATATTATTCTCTGTTTTAGAATCCATAACTTCAATCATCTTATTTTTAAATTCCTTAATCCCAATTTTCTTAAACTGCTTTTCCTTAGTAGATAAATGATAACTAGAAACTTCTAATAAACCCAACCCAACTAAAACATCACTAATTTTCCTTTTAAAAACAGCACTCTTATCTTCCTTGCCAATAGTTGAAATCTGAGGAATTTCAGGCTCTAATTTATCAAAACCATATGCAATTGCAACTTCTTCAACTAAATCAACTTCATGCAATATATCAGTTCTATAACAAGGAATTAAAGCAAAACACTCTTCCTCATTTTTCTCAAATCCTACTCCCATTTTTTCCAAATATTTCTTAATCTCCTTTTCATTTAAATCCAAACCAAGCAACTTATTCAAACTATTAATTGAAAATTTTATTTTCTCAGACTCTAAATCAGGAGATAAAGACTTTCCTTGTGTTTTATCATCAATTTCCATTGCATAAATTTTTCCACCCATATCAGCTAAAGCACAAACAATCATATTCAAAGTTTTTTTCAAATATTCTAAATTAAAACCAGAACACTCAATAAAAATATCATGTGTCTCATAACTAACTTTGCCAGTTTTTTCAGAATTAATTATTGGAGGCATACTTAATATTTCTTTATTAGCATCTTCAAAAACAGGAAAAAATTCGCAATCTTTTAATAAATCTCCATACTCCCTGCCTGTTGGATGTTGAGACAAAATCTGACGACCATTAATTTCTCTAGAAAATTCCAATGGCTGAAACTTAATATCTTCTGGCTTGCGTCCTAAAAACTTTATGGGAAGTTTAATTGCCTCTAAAGGATAAATCCCAATTGCTAATTTCTTTCTATTCCTCCCATAACCAGAATGCAGCTTCTCCTGAATATCAATTATTTCTTTAATTTTTTCATCATCAAACTTCAATCCTTTAACAATAGCACAAACAGTATAAGGTCTTACTTTTTTAACAGATTTATCAATAATAACTTTATAATCTTTTTCAGGTTTTTCAACTTTATACTCTCCCCTCCTTGGTTTTTTAAAATAATTTTCCAAATATCTTTTCAAACCTTGAATAGAAAGTAAGTCAGGCCTATTTGGAGTTATCTCAATATCAATTTCATCCTCGCCCATTCTCTCAACCCCAAGCTCAGCCATGTTCAGCTTATAATCTATTTCTTCATCTTTTAAATTTCCTAAAAACTTTTTAACTTCTTGTTTTGAAATTGTTATTATTGGCATTTTAATAATCTCTTTTTTTTATTTCTTCCATTTTAATCTTAATTGCATCTTCTATATCTATATCAAATCTTTTAGCTAATATTAATACAGTAAATATTACATCTGCAAACTCAGTTTTTATATCTTTTTTATTCATTTTATCTAGTTTTTCCTTTCTTTGATAACCCTTATGTTTTAGTATTTCATTAAAAAGCTCTCCAATTTCTTCAACAACCTTAAATCCTATTGCCATAGTAAGTTCGTTGTTGTCTTTATCTTTATAATATTTTTCTAATCTCTTTATTTCTTCTTCTATGAATTTGTTTATTTCTTCAATTTCCATCATCATAAACCTCCTTATATTTCTCATGACTTTTTTCAATTTTTTCCATAAGAACTTTACCTAAATCAATATCAAATTTATTTGCAATTGCTAAAGTAGTATAAAAAACATCTGCAAGTTCTTCTTCAATCTCTCTTCCATCACCTTCAAACTTGCTTTTCTTTCCACCATATTTAATATTTATAGCTCTTGCTAATTCACCAATCTCTTCAGTTATCCTTGCCATCATTGATAATGGCTCCCAATATCCCCCATACTGTTTTATTGTTTTATCAACTTTTTCTTGCATTTGTTTAGCATTTAAATTATCATCTCCCAGCCCAATTAACCAAAACCCATGCTCTTTAATTTCATCAATCTCATGAATCTCAGCAGGATTAAATTTAGTTACAAAGTTTACTTTTTTCTTAATACTTCTCCTAGTATATTCTTTTGTCTCAGGATTATATTCTTCTAAAACCAAAACATCTCCTTCATGAATATCAAAATCAGCTAATCTAACCTCAAACTTTTTCTTTCCATCCAAAATATCCTGAAAATACTTTGGCCATGTTTTTTTTCTTATTTCCATTTTATTTCTTTTTAATTATCTTATCTAATTTATTATTAATATTATTTTCCAAAAGGTTTAATCTATTAGTAACTTCAATATGATTCTTTTCAATATTATGTTTTACTTTTAAAAAACTATTTTTTACTCTTGAAAATTTAACAATACTATTCTTATCTACTTTATGAATCTGTCTTAATAACATAAATCCAGATGTTCCAAAAAAAATAGAAAGTGCTATTATTGCCTGTATTTCTGTTGGTGAACCAAATAACATCCATAATCCAAGTCCTACTGTTGCTAATAACACTATAATTATCATTATATCAATAAATTCTATTTTTCTTTTGTGTATTATTTTTTCCATTTTATATAAAAAACAAAGTATAAACTGCAATACCAAGGAGTGCGAATATCATTACCCAAAACAATACTTCCCCAATATTCATTTTTCTTGTTTCCATTTTAGTTTGATAGTTTTTATTTTAACTTCTTTATAATCCTCTATTTTATGTTTAAATCCTTTAGGGATATCTTTTGGATACTTAGGCATTCTTCTTGTTGTCTTAAATAATTTTATGTCCCCATTTTTGCTAATATTTATAGTATGAAAAAGTAATAATTCTTTTTCATTTAATTTATGAAGATAAACTGTTTTTCCTTTATTTTCTATCTCATCCTTTTTATCATCATACCTATAATTTTCTTCTATTTTAACTACTTCAAATTCTTCATTATTAATTGTTATTCTATCTTTTTCTCTTAGTTTTTCTAGATTGATCTCCATTTTAATATCCCCCCTCAACTTTCCAATTTAAATATTTCTTATTATTCCATATTTGTTTTCCTTTTTCTGTTAACTGAGATCCATATATCTTCCCTTCCCTATATTCCATAGTTATTAACTCTCTTTTTTCAAATTCTTTAATTTTCTCTTCTGCTTCTTTTTCTGATATCCCTAATTTTGAGGAGAGCCCTTTAGGGTCATTAAATGCTCCAAATTCTATGTAAAACAATATCTCAAAGTCTTTTTTTGATACTTTTTCCATCACAACTTCCCCCAAAACTTAATTTCTCTTAATTTATTTATATCATTTTTATACAATTCTCTTAAATCACTTATCCCATATAACAACATCATCATTCTGTCAAATCCAGGCCCCCATGCTAAAACAGGAATAGATTTTCCTAAAAGAGGTTCTGTAACTTCTGGTCTAAATATTCCTGCTGCAAAAACTTCCATCCATTCTTTTTTTTCTTCATTCCAAACATCTCCCTCCAAACTAGGTTCTGTATAAGGAAAATAATGAGGACGAAATCTGACTTTTTCATAACCCATTTTTCTTGCAAATTCTTTTAAATAACCAAGTAAATGCCTAAGATTTGCATTTTCATCAACAACAATTCCTTCTGTTTGATTAAATTCAAAACCATGGCTCCAATCAACAGTATCATTTCTAAAACATTTTCCAACTGCAAAAAATTTAGCAGGCAAATCTTGTTTTTTCAAATTAGCTAATGTTTGTGCAGATAAACAAGTTGTATGAGTTCTTAATAAAACTTTTTTTGCATCATCTTCTTTCCAATCATATCCCCATCCTTTACTTCCATCAACTCCAACTTCATGAGCTTTTTTAACTCTCCCTACTATCCTTTTATCAGATAATTTTGCTTCCTTACCTTTTATAAAAAAAGTATCATGCAACTCACGAGCAGGATGATCTTGAGCAGTAAACAAAGCATCAAAATTCCAAAAACCTGATGTAATTAATCCCCCACTCATTTCCTTAAAACCCATTTCTAACCAGACTTTTCTAGCATAATCAGTTGCTTGATTAACAAAATGTTTTTTACCTCCTGAAATTTTAGGAACAAGAGAAATAATATCATATCTTCTAAACTTCTTCCCTTTCCATGTTCCACTTTTAAGCAAATTAGGGGTAACACCTTCGATTAAATCTTTTCCTTTAAAATCTCTACATATAATCTTATTACCTAATTCAGTAATACTAAACTCAACTTTTCTTTTATCCAAAACATCAATTATATTTTTTCTTTTTTTCAAGTTTTCAAATGCATACTTTTCCTCATCTTGCAATTCATCCAAACTTCTAGGCAAACTTTCTAAAAACTTTTCTTCCAAACTTTTATCCACAACTTCTTCTTTATTTCCTATTAAAATAATATTGCTATTAACAAGATTAATCAAAGCTTTTTTCTTTAAAACACCTAAAGCAGCTTTAAACTCATTATCATTCAAACCTGTTTGTTTTTGAACATCTTTTAAACTAATACTATTTTTATCACAAATCAAACCAGCCAACCTTCTCTCAGGCAAACCTTTTTGAACATACAACAATCCATTAACACCTAACTCAACATTTTTTTCCTCTTTAATCTTTATCTCAATCAATCCTTTATTTGACAAAAACTCAAGAGCCCTCATAACACTTGTTTTATCTAATTCAGATGCTTCACTAACTTTTTCCATACTTCCTTGTTTTAAAAAAGGCATAATTGCTCTTTCATTTGGACTTAAAGATTCAATTATTTTCTGAATCTCATTATCTTGAATTTCATTATTCTTAATATTCCCATTATTCTTAATATTTTTATTATTCCCATTATCCCCATTACTTTGTTTTTCTGCAATTATATTTTTATTTTTTTCATTAACCATTTTTTATTTTTCTCTTATTTTCTGTTTTCCCACATTATAATCTTAATTTATCCATGTTTATTGATTTTATAAACTTAGCTCAAGGTCTTGTTCAGTAAATCTAAATAGATTTACAATTAATTAAAAAAAAAGAACTCTAAGCCAAATGCTCTTGAATATTTCATTATTTTGCTTAGTATAGGAGATATTTAAAGTTTTTGTAGTATAAAAAACTTTAAAAACAAGTTTTTTCTAAATTCAAAATGGGAATGTTTGACAATTATGATAATTCAATTAAGGCCATGAATATTTATAGATCTTATGTAAAAGATATGAATGAGAATAACATGCAAGGAGTAAGAGGAATTGTTAAAAGATGTAAAACTTTAGATGATTTAGATATGAAATTAGATGGCCTTTTAGGAAACCCTGTTCATTTTGTTGGAAATCAATCACCTCCTTTAAAAAATATAGATGTAAATGAAGAATGTGTAGATGAAGAAGATGATAGTGAAGATAATGATGTAGATGCTAATGGGGTTTATAGCAATGCTAGAAAAATTTTAGAAGAAGGATAAATTAATTTAACCTCCCCTGCCCTGTACTCCCACCTAAACTTAATATAAAACTCATAACATCCTGCTTTCCAAATTTCCCAACAGGATAAACAACCATATCAGCACTAGTTCTCTTACACAACTCAATATTTTGCATAACACGAGCAAGAACTCGTGCTTTATCAATCTTCCCCAACCTGGCAATCTCTCCAACATCAATACCAATTTTAATATTATTTTTTTTAGCTAACTTGCACATAATCTCATTTAATCCAGAATCTCTTTGTTTCATAAAATCTTTTCTATTATACAACTCAACACCTAACAAAACATCAACATCAGGATTTTCCAAAATCTTTCTATTATACTCATCTCCTTGTGCTCTTACAACTATTTCAACATCGGGATTTTCTTTTTTCAATTTCTGAATCTGCTTTCTTGTTTCATTTAATGAATTTGTGTTTATCATCTTAACCAACAATCGTCCCAACAAAATGCCTGTCATTTAATAAATTATCTAAATTTTTCAAATCAGGTCCAAGAATAAAAGTTTTAATTTTATACTTCTTAATTATTTTAGCAGCCTTTTGATCCAAAACAAAATGCTGCCCTGGCTTAAACTCGATTTTTCTAGCTATTTTAAAAAAATCCTTATGTGAAATCTCAGGTATAAATTTAGCACTTCTAAACTTTTTAGGATTTTTATCATACAAACCATTGACATTTGTTAAATTAATAAAATCAGATTTCAAAAACCTAGCAAGTCTTGCAGCAGTTGAATCAGATGTCTGGTCACTAGCATAACGAAGAGCCCCGCAAAAAACAATTTTATTTTTAATTAAAGAATTTTTAACTTCTTTCATTTCATGAGGAATTCCCTGATTTGCATCTTTTCCAAAAAAATAAGTCATAAATCTTGCGTTTGTTCTTGTACAGGATATTCCTAAAAAACTCTGCAAAGTTTTCTTATTCCATATCTTTTGCTCTTCCAAACCTTTTATATAACTCCTAGCAACACTCCCACCACCACAAACAACAACAAATCTATACTTCTTAATATTTTTCAAAAGAACTTTTCTAAAATCCTCTAAAAATTCAATATCAATCTTTCCAGGAATAATCAAACTTCCCCCTAAACTCATAACAATTATTTTTTTCATTTTAAAATTTTATTTAATTTATTATCTATAATATCAAATCTATTATTTACTTCTATTCTAAATTTTTCAATATCATGCTCAACTTTCATAAAACCTAAAGAAGTTTTTTTATCTATCTTAAAAAAATTCTTCCACAACATTATCTCTGAAAATATAATAAATGTTCCTATAAAAATTATAACAGCTATATCACTAGGAGAACCAAAAAGCTTCCATATAATCACAGCTATTGTCGCAAATATTAAAATCCAAAATACTACATCCTCAATTCTTATTTTTGCCATATTTAAATTTCTCCTTATCCTAAACATAAAACAAAGCATATATTCCAAGTGCAACTAAAAATATTACTAAAAGCCAAATCAAGATTTCACCTATTTTCATTTTCCCTCTTAATAAATAAACAATCTCTTTATTTAAAACTTACTTTTAATATATCTCCTGAAGTATAACAATTGTTTTTAATACAATTCTCTGTATAATTCTATGTTAGATGCAAGTAATTACACTAAAGGTTTGGGAAATTTTATAAAAAGAAAGATAGGGAAAGACCTTTTTATTTCTGAGGTTAATGAACCCCTTATTCTATTTGGAATTGAAAGTGCTATAAAAGGAAGTAATTTAGAATTTTATGCAGGTTTTAGTTCTGAAATAATAAATATAAGACTAATGTTTTATTTTCAATTAAAAGCCCCTGAAGAATCATTAGCTAGAAATTCACAAATAGTTTCAAAAAGTTTTGAGGAACCAAGAATTAGATATGTTAAAGAAGATGAAATTCTTTCAGTATACTGTAGAGTTAATGACCCAAATCATATAAAACCTAATGATTTATATCAAGACATCTGGACTTATTTCATGGGAGAACCTTTAAAAAAAGCTTTTGAAAGAAAAGACTTCAAACCGTAAAATCTCAAATAGTAAACAACCTATCATCACTAACCTCAAATATCTTCAACCTTGCCCCGCAATCCAACCATCCATGAGCATAATTCAAACATCCAAAAGCATTTACAAAATCCTTTTTTTTCTCAAAATGCAAAGTATCTTTAAGATAACACTCAACCATTAAAAAAATTTCATCAGCTTGTTTCTTTTTTCCTCTAGCAATAGCTCCTCGAGCAATCTCAAGAGCACAACTAGTCAACTTATAATATTTCTCAATTTTTGCTTTTGTTATTTTGTTCTGCATTTTCATACTCATCAATTTATATTATCAACAAAATTTAAACATCAAGACTTCAATTCATCTTTGTTTTCATAAAGTTAATATTAACATTCTCAACAACACTACTCATTCATCCTATTTAAATATATTTTCCAACCACCTGTTTGTTAAAATAAGGATTAAGAAATCAGAGATGCAATAACCAGGTTTAAAAAATAAATCTTTTAATACTCTCTTTGTTAAACTCATATTAAATTACCTAAATCATTTAAAAAAGAAAATTATTAACTAAATTACAAAAAGAGGGAATGGGAGAAGTTTTCTTCTCCCTCCTTTGATAACTTAAAATTGATTTTTGAATTGTTTCTAAAATTAGATGGGGGTTTTTGATACAGGTTTTGTTATATTCGATTTGCTGCCTGTTCTAGTTGAGAGATAGTAATTCTGCCTGCAATAAATTTAACTAAATGTTCATTATATTCCTTTAAATATTGAAAAGGATCTATAGATTCCAAAAGAGTGGGGTCTAAACCAACACTCCTATCAAGTCCGACTCCTTCCCTAATAGGCAAATAGCGAACTTCATCTTCTGAGTTACTTCCAGCAAATAATGCAACTAATTCACCCTCTCTTCTAGTAACATAACAAAGCAAAACTAAAGAACTTCTACGAAGATTCTTTTCAACATAAAATCCCTCATCTAAATCCTTCCCCATGAAGAATTTATTATTCTCATTTTTTTAAGCATCATTATACTAAAAAATAGGATTATCAAATATTCAAACTCCACCATAAAATAATCTCAAACAGCCCCCTCAATCAAACTATAAGGACTCTTTTTATTGATAATAAATCTTGAACCAACAAATTCAGAAACAACAGCAGAAATAACTAAATCTCCAACAGCTGCTTTTAAAATCCCACCAACAACTGGAATCATGGCTTGTTTTGAAAAATAATTAATAACATCTTTAATCTCAGATTCATTTAAAACTGTCTTGGTAGTATTCAATCTATTCCTAACTCTAACTAAAATATTTTTTCCAGGACCAGGACACTCAATCATCTGAATAGCAGAATCTTTAATCAAATGTTCTAATTTTTTAAAACCTAAATCACTTGTTTTAGAAACATCTTTAGAACCAATACCTTCTTGCATAAACTCCTGTCCTGGCTGAACAAGGGTTTTTTGTTGAACAGGAACTTGTTGTTGGATAGGAACTTTAGTTCTATGAAAAACTTGTTTTGTCTTAACTCCTTTCTCTTCAGATAGTCTTTGCTCTCCAAATGAGATTGATTTTTCATACCCCTTAGGTTTAAAAATAAATGAGCCTTCTGCTTTTTCAAAAGAACCCGAACCATTAGGTTCAATATATTTTCTTTTTATTTTTTCAGCCTTAATTAAATTTTTTAATTGCTCATCTTTTACTGAATTTATAACTAATTCTTGAACAAACTCTCTAAGAAATAAAATTCTATCAGCATCCTGAATTTGTTTTAATCCCATTAGTACCTTGGAACAGGTCTTGATTTCATCATTCCACTATATCTTACCTGCTCTCCAGGATGAGAACTCCTGTTCCTTACCCTCTCTTCCATTAACATAATTCCTTTAGAAATAACTTTGTTTTGATCTAATAATGAATCTAATTTTTTAAGAAACTCTTTATCAATTTCAGGATGTTTTTCACTACCTCCTCTTTCTGCAAAACTCTTCGCTGATATTTCAAATAACTGCAATAATTTTGAAACATTTCCAGACATTTCCTCAAACCTAACAGTTAAATTTGTTAAAACTCTCTGCAAATTAATAAAATTATCAATTAATGCTTCTTCAATTTCAGCTTTACTCATCTTTTTTTTACCACCTATTTTTCTCTCAACCATCTTAATTACCTATTTAACCAAGAAAAAAGAATTTATAAATATTGGGGTTTTGGTTTTTAATGTGTTATCCAAAAATAATATCTTATAACAAATACAACATCTAAATATTTAATAATAAAAATCTCTTAAAATCAACATGATATCACTTCCACAAGCAATCATCTTAAGCATAATCCAAGGAATAACAGAATGGTTTCCAATCTCCAGCTCAGGACATCTTGCCCTAACCCAGCATTTTTTTGGATTTCAAAATCTGCCCTTTGATGTCTACTTACACCTTGCAAGTATTCTCGCTGTTTTAATAATATTTAAAAAAGACATCTTAAATCTTTTAAATTTAAAAAATAAACAAAACATAAAATACATCTTCCTAATAATAATTGCAATAATCCCTGCATTCATATTTGGAATTTTATTTAAAAAATATATCACAGCAAGTTTTCACAATCTCACTTTTATAGGAATTTTTTTTATTTTTTCAGGATTAATAATTTATTTAACTAAATTCACAAAAGAAACAAGAACAGAAATAAAATCTACTGAAGCTCTTTTTATTGGCTTAATGCAGGTTTTTGCTCTTTTTCCAGGAATATCAAGAAGTGGTATGACAATTTCAGCAGGACTTTTCACAGGATTAAAAAAACAACAAGTAATCAAATTTTCCTTTTTACTAGCAATACCACTAATACTTGGAGCATCTTTAGCAGAAGCCCCTCAAATCATAAACTTAAACATAGCTTACCCAACTTTATTAATCAGTTTTATAATAACCTTAATAACAAGCTTAATCACAATTAAATTTTTATTAAAAATAATAAAATCAAATAAGTTTTATTTATTTGGGATTTATAATATTGTTTTAGGAATATTGGTTTTAGGTTATAGTTTGTTTTAAAATTTTTTAAAAATGGGCAAGGAGAGAATCAACCATCACAAAAATCCTTAAAAACTTCTAATCCTCAATAATAATATGGAAAGAAAAAATTTCAGCTATGATGAATTAGGAGATAGTTTAATAGTCTCAAATAAACAAGAAGGAGACATTGTTAAAAATAATTATGAAGTTGGAGATATGATTTTTAGTTTAACTAAAGAAGGCAAAATTGCAAGTTTAGAGATAAGAGAATTTTCTTCATTTTTAGAATCTTGTGGTATGAATTATAATATTGCTGATAAATTAAAAAATGCCAGATTTTTTGTACATGATAGAAATGATGCTTTATTTTTAATGTTGCAAATTGAATTTCCAGAAAATGGATTAATTTTAACTAAAAATATCCCAATAGTTTTGCCCTTAACAACTATCTTTTAAACTTTCTAAGAAGATGTTCCCTGAATTTCTCAAAACTTCTTTTTATATGAAAACCATTTAGCAAAACAGGAACCTTATCTAATTTAATAAAATAAACTAAATATCCAAAATCCATTTCATAATATAAATCCTAGCTCACCTCACAATTTCTATGCTTTCTTTTATTAATCAGTTTTATTCTTTTAAAATCTTTAAAATTTTCCTTAAGAATTAAAATATCTTTTGCTTTTTCATTAAGAAAATCATAAAAATGATTTGTTTTTATAAAGTCATCAAATAAAAATAATTTTAATTTTTCAGTTATTTTAGAAATATCTTCTTCATTATCATAAACCTCTTTTATTTCATCCTCTCTCATTAATAAAGTAATAGAGTATTCTTTAAAAGATTATGTAGATTTATAAATTTAAAAAATGGGCACGGAGAGAATCGAACTCTCAGCTTGCGGTCTGGAGCCGCATGTTTTACCACTAAACTACGCACCCAATATGAAAATCTGAAAGAATTAATGTTTTAAAGCCTTTCTATACTCCAATCTTTTCAACAACCAATTTAAAAATCATCTAATCAAAGTCCCTTTAAATTCCTTTTCATCTAAAAACCTATTTAAACTTTTAAGATTCTTACCATTAATAATTGCAACTTTCAAACCTAAATTAGAAGCTTCTTTAGATGCAATAGGATCAAAAGGCATGTTTAAACCGGGATTCCATTTATCTCCAACTAACTTCTTAAAATCACTCCAAGAAATTTCCTTAAGTTTCTTAGCATTAGGATTTTTCTTAGGATCTTCAGAATAAACATAATCAACATTTGAAAGATTAATAATACTTTTAGCTTTAAAATTCTCAGCTAACAATACAGCATTTTTATCAGTACTACATCCAGGTTTCCAACCACATGCAACTAAAACTTTTTTCTCATCACTGCTTCCATTCCTACTTCCATCCTTACCTCCACCATTACTATCAAACTCAATCTTAAAATTTGGATTTTCAACAACATTTTTATAAGCAATATCTTTAAACACAAGTCTAATAAATTCCGCATTTAATCTTGTAACACTAATTCCCAACCAATCTTTATCCTCATTATTATCACCATCTAAATCTCCTAAGTCTCCTAAGTCACTTAAATCATCTAGAGCTTTTTGATATTTCCTACATATTTTCCCACCTCCACAAACTAAAATAAATCTATCTCCTTTCTCAACTCTCTTTAAAATCAAATCTTTAAATTCTTTAATAAAACTAACATCAATTTCATCAGGAACAATTAATGAACCTCCAACAGATATAATGTGCAATACCATAAAAAAGAAAAACAAGAAGTGTTTAAAAAGTTTTTTAATAAAAAAGATTTGTGGTTATGTTTCTTATTAATATATTATCTACAATTTACTATGGATAATTTTATGTTAAGTTCAATAAAATTTGAGTTCCAAAAAACCACTACATCCCCTTCACAATCCCAACCTCTTCCTCACTAACAGAACAACCTTTATACTTTAAACCATAAAGCAAAGCTTCCAATGCCCTAGGATCTTTCATTTCAACCAAACCTCTTTTATATGCAATATAAGCTAATTCAACAGACCTTATTATTTTAAATCCTTGAAACATTTTATAATTTTTCTTATTAGCTTTAACTTGAGTATGCAGTTTTTTCTCAAGCAATTTCCTAAGATTCTCTGGATTCTCACACAACATTCTTGTTGTTCTTTCATCAACAACCAAAGGAACATCTTTATTTGTCTTTTTCTTTAAAATAATAGATAAAGCTAAAGCAGCTGACTCTCCTTTATCAATCAAATGCAGATTCTTCTTACTTGTTCTAAAACTATTATTTGCAGTTTGCATCAACCTCTCCCTTATCTCCCTAAGTTCATTAACTTCTTTATCACTTATATCAGCATGTTTTATCACCCCCTTATCAAACAAAACTTTTAATTTCAAAGCACCCAACTCAAATCTCTTAATAGTAAGCGGATAATCTATTACTTCTTTTTTCACTTCTTTTGTTATTACAAAATCTCCTTTAAATTCTTTTTCAAGTTTTTCCAACAAAGGCAAAATTCCATTCATTGAAAAATTTATCAATGGTCCTGCATCGAATATTAGGTGTTTTTTATTTAGCATTTTTATATTTTTTTAATAATTTATTTAAATAATCAATAAGGGGAGTTTCCCAATCATCCAATAATTGAGTTCTAATCAACTTAACAACCTCTCCATCATGTTTGCTTAAATTATTTTTCTCAAGTTCCTTGATTTTAGATAATATAATTAATGATTCCTCATTAGGCAAAGGGTAGTTATCTTTTTCATATTTTGTTAATTTAATATCTTCTTTTTTCATCCAAAAATCTCCTCTGCAATTTTAATTCTTTGTTTAACAGGCATTGTAATTCCAAGATTAACATCTCCAATTCCTGTTCTTCCTGCATATTCTGCTAACTCCCATACACTAATTCCCAATATCCTAGCTGTCTTTTCCATTGAAATACCATGTTCATAAATCCTAGAAGCCTTATTTATCTTAGCTCTTCTAAAAACATCTTGAATATATTTCTTCAAATTTCCAGACAATCCTTTAATCAACTCTCTATTTTGATTTATTTCATTTCTAAATTCATTAATATCATTTCTTTGCAATGCACTAATCATATCCCCAATATTTTTCAAATAACCCTTATAAAACTTATTCCAGTTTTTTTCAGTTTTATAACTCTCTCTTTCAATAAGCTTACTTAAAGAATAAATAATAACAGCAAGAGCTATAACATCAGGGTCTTGGTCAATAGACGCTCTATGAACAACATTATCACTCATTTTCTTAATATGAACATAATCTTTCTTCTCTAAAGAATCCCTCACCTTTTTCAAAACTTTCAAAACATGATTCACTTCTATCATAATCAAAATAATTAAGATAATTATATAAATGTTTGTGGGTTTTTAATTACATGGAAATAATACTAGATACAAACTTTTTAATATATTGTGCAAAAGAAAAACTAGATTATGTTGAAGAACTCAGAAGAATATTTAATGAACCCTATGAACTAGTTGTGCCTGAACAAGTTATTCAAGAACTTGAAAAAATTAAAAACAAAACAAAACAAAATATTCCTTTAAAAAAAAGAAAACCAAGATACAAAAAAACAACTGGAAAAGATAAACTAGCTGCTGATTTAGCTTTGCAATTACTTAAAAAAAATAAAATAAAAACAACAAATCCTCAAGGAAAAACAGTTGACCAAGCAATAATAAATTTAGCAAAAGAAAACCCTAAAAACATTGTCTGCACCCTAGATAGAGAGATGAGAAAAATCCTTAACAGAGTTATTTTGATAAATAAAGGAAAAAAGCTGATGTTGACTAAATAATAACCTTTATAAATCCACCCTTTTTAGTAATTTTAACATGTTCTATAATGTTGAAGTTGAAGATTATGTAAGAGTAGAACCCAAGTTATTTGGACTTAAAACTAGCGATGCTGTTG
>CAYRKK010000015.1:0-17806 GCA_964424875.1 Candidatus Woesearchaeota archaeon | reverse complement strand
TAACAGATTGGTAGGTTGGATTAGTTATGGTCATGAACGAAGTGAATTAACTTGTCAAGGCACAAACATTTATAAATGTTTAATACATGTTTAAAACATGGAATTAATAAAAAAACCATTTAAAATTGGGAATTCAGCAGCTGTTTTAGTGCCAAAAAAATGGGAAAACGAAAAAGTCATAGTCAGACCTTTAAAAAAAAGTGTGACTAAAGATGTTTTAGAAATTTTAAATGAAAAAGACTTATTAAAAGATATTAAAGGAATCTATTTAATTGGAAGTTATGCTAGAGAAGATGCTGATTTGGAGAGTGATATTGATATATTAACTATTACAAATACTGAAAAAGGAATTATAAATCAAGGAAGCTATGAAATAAACTTGATACCTGAAAAAAATTTTATAAAACAAATTTCAAAAGATTTATATTTCTTAGCTTCTATAAAAGAAGCAGTTCCCTTAATTAACGAAAGTCAATTAAAAATATATAAAAAAATAAAACAAAATATAAATATAAAAAGTTTATTAAATGAAATAAATAGTGTTCTAAAAATAAATGAAGATATGATTGAATCTTGTTTAGAACTTGGGGAAAATGTTCCTGATGGAACCATTTATTCTTTAGTTTTAAGATTAAGAGAGCTTTATTTACTTAAATGTTTAATTTTAAAAAGAAGGCCAAGTAAAAAAGAATTCTTATCTTATATGGATAGAGATTCTTATGATTCATATCTTAGAATTAAAAGAGAACAAAAAGATCTTAATAAGATTAGTGTTAAAAAAGCGATTAAATTAAAAGAGGTTTTAAAAAGATGGCTAAAAGAACTAAGAGAGCTAAAAAAGGAGCAATCAGTATCAAAGAAGAAATAGAAAAACACTTTAAAAAACTAGAAAATGATATTTCTGAAAATAATCTTGAAAGAGGAAGATACCATTTTAAAGAATTAAATTTTGATTTCTTGCCTGCCCTTGAAAAAAGATTAAAGATATTAGGGGAGTCTGATGATGAATTAATATCCTTTAAAAAAAGATTAGATGATTTGAAAGAGAAGCTTGGGATAGGGTATTGAAGGAGTTACATTGAGTTATGCAGAAGACTTAAAGAATATCTGTCCTAGGATCAAAAATATTGCTGCAGCAGGAAAAACTACTGCCATATTATCTGGACTAAATGTTCTTGTAACAAATAAAATTATAACTGCAAGTAATCCTCCAAGCATACTTATGAAGGCGGCATTATTTTTAATTTTCCAAAATAATGAAGCCACTATCACCGGAGAGACACAAAGTATCAAGCCGATTATTCCAAAAAGTATCAATAATATTTCAGAAACAAATATAGCAATCACCATAGAAACAATTGCTAATCCAATAAGAGAAATTTTTATTATCCTTGCTATTTTACCTTCCATTATTTTATTTCTTCTATAAAAGAAATCTTTTGCTATACTAGAAGATAAATAAAATAATTCTGTGTCTATTGTAGACATAAGTGCTGCAAGAATAGCTATTACAGCAATTCCAACAAGAGAAGCAGGAACTAATTGCAATAATCCGTAATATAGAGCTTGACTCGAATCTATATTAGGGAAATTATTTTTAGCCGCAATGCCTATAAGGGTTAAAGCTGTACCGAAAATAACAAAAAATGCAGCAGCAATATAAGACCCCCTTCTAACTGTTTTAACATTTTTAGCTGAGAATACTCTTTGCCATACATCTGCTCCAGCGAAAACAGCGAATACACCAAGCACTAAATATGCAATGACTGAAAATCCACCTACATTCATCACATTAATTTGTTCTGATGAAATCTCTCCAATATTAATCGTAAATAAAATAAATACAAAAACAAAAAACATAATTAAAAACTGCAGAAAATCAGTCTTAATAACTGCTTTAAATCCACCAAGCAAAAGATAAGCCAATGTTCCAACACCCATGATTACAACAGCAATTGGATAATTTATTCCTAAAAGTGGAGCAAATAAACTTCCTCCTGCAATAAACTGTCCTACCAACAATGCAAAGAAAGCAATAAAAAATATGATTGCACCTAAAATTCCTGTTTTATAATCAAACTTAGTAAAAAGATAATCAGATATTGTAAGAAAATTATGTTCATCTGCAAGTGTTTTAATTTTTTTAGCAGCAAGTCCTAAACAAACTAAACCTAATGAAAATCCTACCCAAAACCAAATTGCACCAAACCTCATATCATAAGCTAAAGCAGCTTGTCCGACAAGTAACATCCCTCCAACAACAGCCATCATAGAAGCAGCAGTTTGCCAAGTTCCAATCTTTCTTCCAGCAATTAAAAACTCTTTAGTTGTTTCACGTTTTCTAGCCTAGATACCAATAATTAAAACTACCAAAAAATATAGAATAATAAGATTTGTATTGAAGAGGGATAATACCATTATTAATGAAATATTTTAAGATTTATAAGTTTTTGCTTTTTAATTTCAGAATATAAAAAGATTCCAAAAAAATTCTTTAATCCAAATCCAGTTCAAATTTATGGAGATAATGTCCAGACAATAATCTGGGGCAATCCTGATCATCTAATTATTATTAGAAGTAAAGATGCAGTAGAGTCTTATAAAAAACAATTTGAATTATTGTGGAGTATAGCAAAAAAATAAAACAATCAACAAATTTAAATACCTAAATAACTTAACATTTTTATGATAAGAAAAAAGAGTGTACAAGCAATTTTAATCACCTTAATCTTATTTTCAATTCTATCTTTAAACTTAATAATTTCAGAAGAAGAAACTCAAACAGAAATAGATAAAGCCTACGCTTGTTTTGAAACAGAACTAGGAGATAATTGTGGAAACACTCGAAGCACAAAACAAGCAGCATTTAATTTATTAGCAGGCTCTTATAGTTCTAGTTTTCAATCTGATTGTAAATCTGCACTTAATAAAATTAAAAAAAGTAATTGTTGGGGTGAAACAGATACAAGTCCATGCAATATAAAATCAACAGCTTTAGCACTATTGGCTTTAGAACATGTTCAAGCAGATACAGAAGATTATGTAAAATGGTTATTAGACAATAAAAAATCTCAAACAGGTTTAACCTGGTTTTTAGAAATAGATTCAAATAATAAAACAACTTGTAAAATCAATAATCAACAAATTATAATTGAAGAAAATAAAAAAATATCCGGAATCCCTGCATCAGGGCTAATTAAAACATATAATAATTACTGGTTTCAAGTAAATAATATTGAAAAAAATTATACTATTTCTTGTGATAAAGATTTTAAAACAGCTTTGATTTATCAAAAACCAGGAAGCAATGTTTATCATATCTCAAGTGAAACTCACTCAGCTTTAGAACATGATTCTGTTACAGAAAGAGTGAATTCTTATTGTTTTTCAACATCAGGTTTATGTGATTATGAAGGAACACTATGGGCAACATTAGCATTAGCAAAAGCAGGAGAAGACATTTCCTCTTACATACCATATTTAACTTCAATGTCAGATAAAACAGAAAATAAAAAATTTCTTCCTTCAGCTTTTTTATATATCTTAACAATGTCAGATGATTATTATTCTGAATTAATGGGATTACAAAAATCAAATAGCTATTGGGATGAATCAAGAAATAAATTCTATGATACTGCATTAGCTCTTTTAGCTTTACAAAACATAAATACAGATGAGGTTGAAAGAGCAAAAAGATATCTTACTTCAGTTCAAAAAGAATCAGGTTGTTGGCAATCAGATACTGCATTTATTCTTCATGCTACATGGCCAAAAAATCCAGTTATATCAGGAGGAGGAAGTTCAATTTCTGATTGTGAATCATTTGGACATTATTGCACTTCAATTGGAGAATGTGATTATGATAAAACTTTAAATAATTTTTATTGTTCTAGTTCTGCAGAAGTTTGTTGTGAAACTAAACAACAAGAACTAACATGTTCAGAAAAAGCAGGAATCATTTGTGATTTAGATCAAGAATGTATTGGAGATAGAGTCTCAGCTTATGATACTTCTGATTGTTGTATTGGTGATTGCCAGGCAATAGAAATTGAAACAGAATGTGGAAAAGCAGGTTATTACTGCAAGAGTCAATGTTCTGAAAGTCAAGAAGAAAAATCAGTTTATTCTGATTCATGTGATTTTGGAGAAATTTGTTGTGCAAATAAACCTGATGAAGGAGGGGGTAGTTGGCTATTAATTATCTTATTAATAATTTTAATAATTCTAGTAATTTTAGCAATTATTTTTAGAAATCAATTAAAAGTTTGGATTTTTAAAAGGAAAAGTGGATATAAATCAAAAAAACAAGGAGGCCCTCCTACAAGACCTCAAGCACCTGGGTTTTTACCAATCCCTCGACAATTAATTCCAAGATATCCAACTCAAAGGCCTTCAGGAAGACCAAAAAATCAAGGTTCTGAAAGTGACAAAGAATTTGATGATACAATGAAAAAATTAAAAGATATGAGTAAATAATTCTATAAATATATTCTCAAAAATAATCAGAGGTCTTTCTATCTCAAAAAATAATTCTAAGGCAACATTTTTATACCATAAGACACATATATGTTTATGAAAAGAGGAATAATACTTCAAATAATTTTATTATTATTTATAATACCATCAATCACAGCAATAGAAATAACTTTAACAAAAAATAATTATCAGCCTCAAGAAACTCTTCAAGCAGAAATAACAGGTAATTTTATTTCTTTAACAAAAGACAACATATTTATCTATAAAGAAAGCAAATCACATCCAGAACCAGTTATAAAAGATTTAATTAAATATAATAACAAATATTATTTCTACGCAATACTCCCAAATCAAGAAGGCAATTTTACATTTAAAATACAAGATACTGAATATTTAGAAAGGGGAAAAATAAAATCAGAATCAATAGTAAAGAATATAACTCTTCAATATAAAAACACATCAGACCTTTCAATAAATCCTGGTTTTGTAATTCCCAATAATGATTTTACAATTAAAGTCAAAAGTTTATATGGAAACACAGATTTAACAGCAACATTTGAATCAACAGGTGAAACAAAACAAATCTCTTTAATTGAAGAAATTGAAGAACCATTAACATTTTCATTGCCTGAATTATTTCCTTCTAAATTAAATTTAAAAATCAAGGATTATAATATTCCTGTTTTTATATTAAAAAATACAAACAAGACCTTAACCCCATTATTTGGATTTGCCCCTAGTGAATTAACCGGAACTTTAGTATCTGGAAATAATTATTATTTTAAAATAGCTTTAATAAATTTAGCAAACAGAGATTTATCAAATATAAATCTATCAACTAATTTAAATTTAATCACAACTCCTAATTTAATAAATTCCTTAAAAAAAGATGAAAGAATTTTTATTAATCTAACAATTCCTATTCCAAAAGACACAGAAACTATTTTAGGAGAAATAATTGCTCAATCTAAAGACATCCAGATTGCTCTTCCAATAAATCTTATTATTAAAATTGAAAAAGAAAACAAAACATCAGAAAACAAGACAGATACTCAAATAACAGACACTACAACAGACTCAACATATGATGTAAAACCTTTAAGTTGTAATGACATTGGCGAACTATGTGAAGATAATACAGTTTGTGATGGTGAAACAATAGCAAGTTTAGAAGGTTCTTGTTGCATTGGTTCATGTGTTGAAGAAGAAAATTCAGGATATTCATTTTGGATAGGAATTATTTTAATTGTCCTTTTAATATTAATTGTAGGATTTATTTTTTGGAAAATAAAAAAAAGACAAAAAATCAAATCTCCTGAACAAATTTTAAAAGATAGAACTAAAAACTTCAAACAAAGAATGGAATCTAATAAAGAAGTTTCCGGAGGATTGGATAAGGTTTGAACTCCTCTTTAATCCAAGTTGATATTCGAGAATTAGAGCCAACTTCTTCAAATCTTAAATAAGATTTAAAATATTAATAGAATCATTTTGTAAATAATTTCCTACCTCAACCAACGTCATTAAGATTATCAGATAATGTTAAAAAGAAAAAATTAGGTTAGCAAATTGCTTCCTAATTTTCTAAATAATCTTTCAAACCCCAACCACTCCTCCAACCAACTCATTAATAAATCCAAAATCACCATCATTTAAAATAACAACATCATAACTTTTTTTAAACTCTTCTAAACTCCCTTCAACATTTTCATTTAAAAATCCTATCTTAATTAAATTATCATAATCAAAACCTTCTATCATTCCTAAATCACCTAAACTATCTCCTAATAAAATAACATTTTTACGATTCAGCAATTCTTTAAAAACAGGAAGTTCAGAAACACTTTGTTCATTTTTATTAAAAACATGAATTATTTTTTTTATCCCAATAGCTTTCCCATCTTTATTAAACTCAAAACTATTTCCAATAATATAAACATTATCAGATAAAACTTTTTTCTGCTTCATAAACTCTTCAACTAAATCACCTAAACTAGAAGTCATAATAATTAATGGAATTTTTTTCTTTTCTAAGCTCTCTAAAAATTCCCTAACTTTATTTCTAAAAACAAGATAATCCCCTTCAATCATATCATTAACAATTCTAACAACTGTATTCTTATCAAATCCACATTCAATCAAAAGTTCTTTATGTTTTTTCCACCATTCAAACATTTTTTCATTTTTTTCATACTGTAAAAAATCTTGACTAATTTCAATAGGATGATATTTATCAAAAAGTTTTTGAGCTCTTTCAGCATAATCTTCTGTTAAATACTTTCCTTTCTCTTTTCTTAATTTAGATATTATAGAACCTGTTTTTTCATCTTTATGAAAAGCTTTAGTCAAAGTCCTATCAAAATCACTTAAAACATGCAATTTACCAACCCCCTCTTCAATCATCTTTTTTTTCTTTCTCTCAAATTCAGAAGCATTAGAAATTATTATATTTTCCATAAAAAATTATATTAATTAGTATTTATCAATCTTTCCTTTTTCTTCTTCTCCAATTCCATCAACTTTTTCCTCCCCACTCTCCCCACTCTTCTCCTCCACCCTCCCACCCCCATCACTTTCTCTCTCCACCTGAACCATACTCTCTCCACCTAAACTTTTAATCTTTTCATTCATTCCATTTATTAATTTTATCAGCTGTTGCCTTTCCATTGAAAGTGCTTTTGCAATTTCATCATATTTATGAAGTTTAATTGTCAGATTAGAAAGAACACTTGATAAATCAAAATTTTTTAATCTTAATTCATTTGGCTCTAAAATTTCAATATTAGATGGAAGAGTATTTAAAACAATCATAAAAACTAAATCAAGATTATCAACCTCAAACTCAACTTCTGCAAATGTTGAATATAAATCTTTAATCTCCATCTTCTTGCCTTGCCCATCTTTTTCTTCAATTAAATGAGGTTCATGAACTTTTTTACTCAAAATCTTTATTCCAGGATTTTCACCTATATTTTCAATTAATTCATCTAAACTTTTTTTAATATGTTCAGCAGGTTTTCCAATTATCTCATATATGATTAATATTTTTATTTTGTCTGCCATTTTATAATCTCCTTATTTCTTTGAAGTAAAAATATGTTTTTAAAGTTGAGTGTTGTAAAATATAAATATTTGATTCTTCTGTTACTTCTTTGAAAAAGTAACTAATAAAAAGATTTATAAACTTGAGATTATATAAAAAAGCATGGCAATAAAATTAATACCTAAAGAAATAAGAAAAGCAGATTGGCCTGAAGCAGATTTTTTAACACAAGAACAGCAAGAAGCTTATAAACAAGCATGTAACCAATATTCAGGAAAAGCAAGAGATTCCTTAAATATCTCTAAAAATGCCTCAAATTTATTTAAAATTCTTTTATTAAATCAAATAGGTATAACAACATCGACTTTACCTCAATTAGAAGAAGCTGTTGAAAATGGATTAGATTTAAAAAACTTTTATGTAGATGGAAGAGAAGTTGTTTTAAGAAGTGCAGGTGATTCACATAGTCCTAATGATTATTTAGCTAAAAATTTAGCAGATTATTTCGCAAGAGAACATTTTGAAACTCCTTTAGTTATAAGGGGATTAAGAATAAGACAAGATGATAATTCTGATTATGGTTTATTATTAGTACCAACTGATAAAACAGAGATTTTTGAAGCACCCGATTTAGGTGATGAGAATAATGGAAGAAGATTTTCAAAAATAAATCCAGATTATTCAATTGAATTTGATGAAGAAAATGGAACAAAAACTCTTTTCACAAGAAAAGATGGCCTGTCGAGGTTTTGCTTGAGCAGGGGTCAGTACTTGGATTCGGGCAGCAGGTATCTTGCTGACTCGAACTCTGATGGCAGGGTGGTTGTTGTAAGTGCCGGAGGCGCGCAAGAAAATTTTGATGAATGTCTTTCACAACTTAAAAAAGAAAGAGATGCTCAAGCAACAAAACTTCGGGAAAAATTTAATAAGGCCATAGGTATTTTAAGAGGTCAATCACAATAAATTATAAAAATCCTTTTTTCTTTTCTAAATTCCTAGTCTTTACCTATAGAGTAAGACTGGGCCACAAGCCAATTAATAGTGCCTTTAAATTTTTAGAAGTCATAAAATTCAATTACAACAATTAGTAGTTATGATATGAATGTGAAAATTGAAGTAGTGGTGATTTACTTTTAATTAATTGGCTAATGCCTGTCGAGGTTTTACTTGAACAGGGATCAGAACTTGAATTCGAACAACAGGAATCTTGCTAACTCGAACTCTAATGGCAGAATGGCTCAGTTAAAGACTAGGACTTTATTTTAATATGAAAACTTACAAAAACCTATATCCAAAAGTTTACAATTTAAAAAACCTAACTCTCGCTTATAAGAAAGCAAGAAAAGGAAAAACAAAAAAGATTTATGTAAAAGAATTTGAAGAAAATTTAGCTTATAATCTAAAAGTCTTACATGATGAATTAAAAAACCAAACTTATCAACCAAAACCTTTAGAAACATTTATTTTACGAGACCCAAAAACTCGTAAAATAAGTAAATCAGATTTTAGAGATAGAATTATTCATCATGCTCTCATAAAAGTCTTAGAACCAATTTTCAATAAAACATTTATCTATGATTCTCATGCTAATAGAAAAAAACACGGAACTCTTTTAGCTATTCAGAGATTTGAAAAATTTATGAGAAAAGTTTCAAAAAATGGAAAAATAAATGGGTGGTTTAATAATAATCAAGTAAAAGGATATTGTTTAAAAGCAGACATAAAACATTACTTTCAAGAGGTTGATCATAAAATTTTATTAAAGATTCTTAAGAAAAAGATAGTTGATGAAAAAGTTATTTGGTTGATTAAGAGAATACTTGTCTCAGAAAAGAGAGATATGAGGATTTACATTAATAAAAAGGGGATACCTCTTGGAAACTTAACTTCTCAATTTTTTGCTAATGTTTATCTTAATGAATTAGATTATTTTATAAAACATAAATTAAAAGCAAAATACTACTTAAGATATGTTGATGATTTTGTTATTCTTCATTCTTCAAAATCACAAGTCAGAATTTGGAAACAAAAAATTAATCTATTTTTAAAAGAAAATTTAAAACTTAAACTTCATCCTGATAAATCAAGAATAATCTCCCTTTCAAGAGGAATTGATTTTGTAGGATTTAGAAATTTTTATTATTTTAAATTATTAAGAAAAAGAAATATAAAAAATATGTTAAATAAAATTAAGAAATTGAAAAAAGGAAATATAAGTTATAATAAATTCATAGAGAGCTTTCAAGGATGGAAAGCTTATGCAAATTGGGCTAATACTCATTCTCTCATCAATAAACTAATTCTTAATTTCTTTAATTACAAATAATTACTCTCATTCAAACTTCCTCCAAGCAATTAAAATACACAGCATAACACACAAAAGTGCAAAACAAAACACTGAATATTTTTTTATTTTTTCTATCTTAGATTCATAAATAACATAATCATGGGTTTTTATATTTTCTGATTCTTGATTATCTATTTTTTGACTACCTAATTTTATACTCTCAGAAACAATAGAGTTATTTTCAATCATCTTATTAACAAACTCTCCCTCAAGTTCTTCATTAGAATCCTCATTACTTTCATTTAATTCAACCTCTTCATCAAAATCATCTGATTCATTCAAATCATTTTCAGATTCCTCTTCAGAATCTTCTCCAAAAACCTCACAATTATTCTCTAACTCTTTACTTGAATCAACAAACACCCATTCATCACAATAACACCAAGTCTTATTATCATTAGAAGAATCTTCTAAAATATCTGTCTCACAAATTTCATTTCCCTCACCATCTATTAATGTAATTTTTTCATCAGAATTATCTAACCATTGTTTTTCAAATTCAATTACTAAGTAACCTTGAAAACTCTGATTTAAACTAATATTTTGTCCATCATTATTTATTATCCATCCACTTAAATTAACTTCCTCATTTGAATATAATTCAATCCATTCCTCTCCACTATCAGGACCTTTAGGATTTAACTCAACTTCATTAATTCTAATCTCAGCATAAATAGTATTTATAAAAAATAATACAAATAAAAAACCCAACACTATTATCAAACCCTTTTTATCCTTCATATTAAAAACTTGTTAAAAAAGTTTTTAAGAATTATGATAATGAAGTGTTATAGCCTTTTTAATCACATAATCTAAACCACCATCTATTTTCCAAATTTATTATCCAAAAAACTGAGCAAACCTCTTGCCTTTTTTCCTACATCTCTCTAAATCAACAACCCAATTTTTCCCACTATCTTTCAATTTCTTAGGTTCAAGAAAAAACCAACCCACATTATTAAACCTCATAGCAATTACAGGTTTTAATCCAAAAATATCTGCAAAACCTATAAATTTACTTATCTGTTCTTTACTAATATATTTAACAGGTTTTTTTGAAGATTTAACTTCAATACAATATTTCTTACCCTTTTTTCCAGCTATAATATCACAATCAGCATTTTCCATAGTCCCACTTCCAGCTACACGAACAGCCCTATAACAATTATCAACAAACATCTGGAATAATTCTCTTTCAACTTTCGAACCCTTTGATTTGTTTTTTGGCATTTTATAAATTCTTTTTTTTAAAACTTAAATAAACAACAGCAACAACAGCTCCAAGAGCATTAAACACTATATCCCATGCAATATTAAAATATCCTCCAACACCTGTTTCTTTAAGAAAAAGAACAGGCAAGAATTCAATAATTTCATTAAATGCTCCAACCCCCATGCTTGCAAATACAATAAATACAGAAACTACAAACCAATTTGCAGTTGGCTTAATATATCTCTTCAAAATCTGATAAATAACCGCAGTCATAACAACATAAAAATAAAAATGAAGCAAATGATCATATCTAATTAAAGTTGTATCTCCTGTTGTAAATAAAGTATATAAAATCCTAGAATAAATTCTTGGTTCTCTTAATAAAGTTGAACCTCCAAACATATGTGCAATTCCCCAGATACTTAATCCAATTAAAGTTAAAGTACTAAAAGTATATTTTTTATGCAAAAAACTAAAAATACAAATTAAAATAAATATTATCAAGATATACCATATAAATTCAAAATTTCCTCTTTTAAAAAAATAAATTCCAAATAAAATTAAGTAAACAACATTAAACAATAATATCAACCATTCTGTTTTTTTCACCATTTTTTCAAACTCTTTCTTTTATCTCACAAATCTCTTGCAAACAATGTCTTCCTCTGATTTTTCTTAGCTCTCTCAATTCCTTTTTTCAAAACCTCTTCAACAATCTTGTCTAATTCTTCACCAACCTCTTCACTAACATTTCCAACATTACCTTCTTCATCTAATTTTTTCACAACTTCTTTTATTTTTGTTCTAACAATTATTCCTGTCATTTTAACACCTTTTTTATCCTTATCCCAATCCAATATCATTTTTAATACTTTTCATTCCATTAATTCCCACCTCAAAAAATTCATCAACCGAAAGACCAACTTCCTCAATCTCTTTTATAATATCTCTATCACAACCTTCAGCAAATTTCTTGTCCTTAAACTTTTTCTTCAAACCTTTAACTTCCATATCACTAATCTTCTTATTTCTCATTAATGCATAAGCATAAATTAATCCAGTCAAAGTTTCACAAGCAGCAAGAGCATGTTGAACTCTCCCCTCTCTTTTTTTATCTTTTAATCCAGCACATTCAAATCCACATCCATGACTAATAATATTATCAATAAACTCATCATCAAAACCAGCTTCTCTTAAAATTTCAGGAGTTTTAGTCAAATGTTCAGAAACATTTTCTTTTGTAATTCCCCAATCAACATCATGCAACAACCCTAACATTCCCCAATACACTTCATCTTCTCCTAACTTTTTAGCCAACTCTTTCATAATAGCCTCTGATTCTAAATAATGATTCCAATCATGTTTGTTCTCAATAGAATTATATTTTTTCAAAAGTTCAAGAGCTTGTGAACGAGTTAATGGGAGTGTCATTTTAAAAAATTATTTTTTTAAATTCTTATTTTTTTTCATCCAAAGGTTTCACTAAAGGAAAAATAACACACTCTCTAATAGATTTGTCTACTAAATAAGAAAAAAGCCTTTCAGAAACTCCAAAACCACATGTAGGGGGCATCCCATATTTTAATGCTTCAACAAACTCTTTATCATGCTCTTGAGCTTCTGTATCTCCCTTTTCTTTTAATTTTACTTGTTCTATAAATCTTTGTTCTTGGTCAAGAGGATCATTAAGTTCTGAATATCCTTTTCCAATTTCACTTCCAGCAATTATAACTTGAAATTCTTCAACTTTTTTTAAATTATCTGGAATTCTTTTTGCAAGAGGTTCAACTTCTACAGGATGCCCTGTCAAAAATCCAGGTCCTGCTAATTTTTTCCTGCAATACTTCCATAAAATATCCACTAATCTCCATTTATCTGAATTTTTATCATATTCTACTTTTAATTCATTAAGTTTTTCCTTTATTATTTTTTCACTTGCCTTGTAAATATCAATCCCAGTATATTTTTTTATTATTTTTTCATAATCATACAGCTCCCATTTTTTCCCTAAATCAATATTATACCCATGGGTTTCAAATTTAAGAGTTCCTAAAACTTCTTTTGCAATCTTTTTATAAAGTTCTTCCACTAATTTCATTCCATTATTATAATCAGCATATGCCCAATAAAATTCCATTTGTGAATAATCTTGTAAATGTTCTATATCCATTCCTTCATTTCTAAACTGCCTCCCAATTTCAAAAGTCTTTCCATAACCTGCAACCATTAGTTTTTTCTGCCATAATTCTCCCATTGAAATTCTCAAATAAACATCCATATCAAGAGCATTATGATGGGTTTTAAAAGGAGTTGCTGTAGCACCTCCTGCACTTGCCTCTAAAACAGGAGTTTCAACTTCTAAAAATTCTCTTTCTAAAAAGAAATTTCTAATAGTATTCCAAAACTTTGATTTTTTAATAAAAACCTCCTTAACATCAGGATTCATAATAATATCTAAATATCTTTTTCTATATCTATCTTCTTTATCTTGAATTCCATGCCATTTTTCAGGAAGAGGCAGCAAACTCTTAGATAATAACTCAATCTTTTTAACTAAAACAGAAACCTCTCCTGTTTTTGTTTTTATTATTCCTCCTTGACAGCCAATAATATCTCCTATGTCAATATATTTTTTAAACAACTCAAAACTCTCTTTATTAGTTTCTCCTTTTTGCAAAACAAACTGCAACCGACCACATGAATCTTGAATTGTAGCAAATATTAACTTTCCTAAATTACGAATAGTCATAACTCTTCCAGCAACACTAACCTTATCTTTGATTTTCTCATTATCCTTCAAATCTTTATATTTTTCTTTAATCTCTTTAGAATTATTTTTAACATCAAACTTATAAGGATAAGGATTTATCCCTTGCTTTTTCAATTCTTCTAACTTTCTTTTTCTTTCATTTATAATTTGTTCTTGGCGCGACATTTTCTTCTTTATTATATGTAATTTAGAGTTTATTAATCTGATTATTCTCACAACCTCAATATTTTAAACCTTTCAAAACCTTGATGTTTAATCTCCCTAGACTCAATCTGTTTTACAGTTGAATGAGCAGGACCTTTTTTACAAACATCTAACATTTCATTAACCTTTTCATCTCTTCCTTCTGCAACAATTTCAACATCTCCATTATCTAAATTTCTAACAAAACCCCTAACACATAATTTATCTGCTTGGTCTCTTATGAATTTTCTAAAAAAAACTCCTTGCACTGTTCCTAATATTTTTATTTTTATTGTTTTCATTTTTTATTATCCTCTTGAAAAATGGAAGCTTGAAATTTCTAATTTCATTGTTTTCATTTATTATTATCTCCTTTAAAAATTTTATCTCTTTACTGTTCTTAATTTTTAGCTTATTTAATATTACAATAAGTTATCAGTTTTTAAAATCTTCTCTCAAATCCAACTCATTATTCACAATCACAAAAACCTGCGAAGCAAAATAAGTTTCAGGACCAATATTAATTTTATCAAATCTCTTAACTTCTTTTAAAGGCAAACCTTCATGATCTCCAATAACAAATACACAATTGTTTAAATCAACCTCCCTAATACTCTCACCCTTAGAATCCAATATACATATCTTTTTCCCTTCATCCCCAAACTCTTTCAACAATTTCTGAAAACTCTTTTTCTCAATAAAACATCCTGGAAAAACTTCTGTCTTCACACCTTCTTTACATTTATACAACATTCTCTTAATCAAACCTCCAATATCTTTTTTACTAATTGTCCCTCTATTTAACTCAGAACTATCAAACTCTAAATGCATTGGAGGATTTGGAGCACCATTAAAAATCAAATGAAGTCTAACATCTTCTCTTAACTTATTACTCAAAAACAGCCCCTGAATAATAACATTACAAACAATATCCATTCTCCCTGCTTTCATTAAATCATTTTCTTTTCCCCAATTCCCTGAAGTTCTTGCTTTTTGTGAAAAATAAATAAACTCTCGCATAATAAAAACAATCAAAAAAGGTTTATAGAACTTGTTATTTAGAACTTTATTAAATTAATTTTCAATTGATATAGCCCCTTTATCACAAGCTTCCACACACATCCCACACTCAATACATTTTTCAGGAAAAATCACAACAACATCTCCTCTTTTTAATGCTCCTAAAGAACAAGCCTCAACACATCCTTCACAAGCCCCACCACAAGAACAACTTGTGCATTTCCCATCTTTCCCAACAACATTTTTCATAATTTATTTTAACTGCCATTATTTGTATTAAAAATATTTATTTATATAATTATACCTCTCCCCTCAACCACCCCTTCCTCTCCTCTCCATCAAACTTCTCAATAGAATAACGAAGAGCAGTCCGCGGAATATCAGAATAATTCTCCTTTAAAAAATCTTTCAAAACCAAAACATTTTTCTTACCTATCTCTCGTAACATCCATCCAACAGCTTTATGAATTAAATCATGGTTATCTTTTAATAATATCTTATTTATCCTCAAACAATCATTAAAATCATTTTCTCTAATAAATGCAAAACAACTAATAACTGCAATCCTTTTTTCCCATAAATTATCTGATTCAGCAAGCTTATACAAAACATCTCGAGGTTTATCTAATAAATAACCTCCAACAATCTGATAAGCACTTAAATCAACTAAATCCCAATTATTAATCCTGCTTCTAGAAGCATTTTTCAAATAAAAATCAAATATCTCTTTTCTTTCACTATCATCAGCTTTTTTAAACTTTTCAATTAAAATCAACAAACCAATTAATCTTTTTTCATGAATTTCAGAATCAAGTAATTCTTGAATCTTTTCAATACTCAAATCTTTAAACTCTTTAGCTATTGCTCTCTGATTACCAACAACTAATCCTAAAAAAACATCTCCTTCTCCATACTCTCCTTTTCTTGTTTAAAAAATCTTTGTAAAATCTCAGCCTTGGAAGGATTTGCTTTTTCTTGTATTTTTTTATTTAATTCATTTAACATTCAATTTTTTTATAAAATTTATTTTCTCCAATCTCCTTCTTCAACCCAGGACATCTAACCAAAATCCCCTTAATAATCCCATTTATTTTATCAACTTCATAATCACTTTTCATATCTTTTAATTTAGGTTTTAAAAATTTCCAAGTTTCTTTATCAAAATCTTTTTTATAAAGTTCAAGTGTTTGAATAGCAAGAATTTTTTCCCTCTGTATCCCAGACCTCCAAAGTCTATTAAAAATTTTATAAAAATCTTTTAAACAATGTTCTTGTTTTAATATCTTAGAAAGAGTTTTTAACTCAGGAATTTTTGAACCATAAAACTCATGAATTTTTGTTATATGCTCTTTAATATCTTTTTCAAGTTCTTTATTATTTAATTTATTTAGCCTCTTTATTCTTTTAAACATTTTATTTTACTAAAGCTTTTCTCTGAACTATCACTCCTTTATCTTTTGAGATATGTTTTTGTTCTTTAATTTGTTCTTTTGCATTTTTTAAACTTTCTTCTTTTACTTTTTCTTTTTTTTCTTCACCTTCCTCTTTTCCAGCTTTTTCTTTTTTTATTTCTTCAACTTTCTTTTTAACCTCAGCTGATTTTTTTTCTTGTTTTGATTTTTTAAATTTCAAAGGGTCTGGAATATTTAATAATTCCACTTTGACAATACCATCATCAAATTTCTTAGCCTTAATTTTAACTTGAGAAAGAGGTTTCTTCATTCCTCTAAATCTTATTTCATTATTAAGAGTTATATCGATTTTTACTTTTCTTAAATCTCTATCATAAATTTTCATATGTCTTGCTATAAATTGTTTAAGAGTTTTAACAGCCTTTGCAGCTCTTTTATATTTAGGAACTTTTAACCAACCTTTTCTTAAAGGAACATTATATTCTCTTTCAAGCACAATTTTTGGTTCTTGTTTTTTGTCTTTTGCCATTTTAATTTATCAACTTAATAACTAACCCAACTGAGGTTTCTTCTGCCTCCTTGGTTTAATTTTTAATTTTGTTCTTCTCCAATTTCTTCTATTTGCAGTCATTGCAGATGGATGAATCCTTTTTCCCATTCCAAATTTTTTCAAAACAACCCAAACAGGGGCCCATCTAGTTCTTTTATTTGCCTTGCTTAATTTTATTTTTTTCTGCTGTTTTCTTTTTTCATTTGCCATTTTATTCAACCCCCTCCAACATTTCTTTACCTTTATCCGTCAATCTTCTACCAGCTTTTTTACCACTTTCATTAAATTTCTCTAATAAACCAGCAACTTCAGCTTGTTGTAAAATAACTCTAATAATTTTTCCAGAAGATTTTCTAAATCTTTCAGGCTTCATTCCCCTGTTCTTTTTACTTCCATATCTTGTTTTTAATCTATTAACTCCAACTGTTTTATGAATATAAATTTGTCTTAAAATACTTGCAGTTCTTTTATACCAAAAATCTTTTTCTTGCGACGGTCTTTTCCTACTAACTCCTGTTTTAACAAACAATGACCATTCTGGTGCTTTAATCTCCTCAAACTTTTTCAATGCTTCAGCTAATTTAGAATTATATTCACTTGCAATCATTTCATATACTGGATTTTTTTCCATTTTCTTAATAAGCCATTCCTCTCGGAATTAGATAATTGTATAATAGCCTATAACAATCATTAACTTAAAAATAGCTGTCAAAATACATTTATAAACTTTCCTATCTTATAGGCTACATCCCAAATAAAACCTCAATAGAAAGTTAGCTAATTTTTTCAAAA
>CAYRKK010000014.1:0-17899 GCA_964424875.1 Candidatus Woesearchaeota archaeon | reverse complement strand
TATTATTAGAAATAATAAATTAATTGAGTTCAATTAATTTGGGATGGAGCTGGTTAGCTAAAATAATTTGGAACACCAAAACAAACAAACAAACATTTTTAAATATTTCTTTAATGAAAAATAATAAAATAAAGAACAAAAAACTTTAAATACCCTAAGAAGAATATAATTTTGTAAAAAACAAGAGGTATAAAATGTCTGAAGATGAATTTGACGAAGATATTGAAGGTCTCAGTTTAGATGACGAAGACGATCTGTAATTCTTTTCTTTTTTCTTTTCTTTTTTTAAATTATTTGGACTGATAAATTATAAATAAATTTATAACTAAAAAACATTAAAATTTTTAGTGAAGAAAAATATAATCAATTACAAGAACCATAATTCTTTTCAAAATGCTCATTAAAGGTTAAACTTAAATCAATAGGGGCCTTTTCTCTTCTAAATTTTTCTCTTAAAAACCTCTCTAATTTTCCAATATCTGGAATTAGTTCTACTCTATGTGCAACATCTTCCATTTCATATATTCCAAGATAAGCTCTACGAAGTTTATCTAGTTTAGCTAAAAAATTAGAATTTCCAATTCTTGTTCTGTAAATTGGGTTTGATTCAGTTTCATTATTAACTCTTTCACCCATCTCTATATGTGTAATTACGGCATTAAGATTATCTATATTAGAAACTCCCAAAATATCAATATCATTATAATCTTTTGACCCATCAAATAAATGTCCCCTAACAACTCCTCCTCCCAAATAGGGTTTAACATCAGCATCTTGTAAAAAAGTAAGAACATCTTGAACTTGTTGTTTGTCAGCATTTCTTAACATCTAATCAACCATCCAATGAGCTGATTTATTTTTTAATCCAGGCCATACCTCACAAACTGTGTGATCATCATAATGAATTGCGTGATTTTTCATCTTAACTCTCCATATCAGAACTCTTTTCTACTCAAACTTCTTCTCTACCAAATCAGTGCAAACACCAGCAGCTACAGTAGCTCCAGCATCTCTAATTGCAAATCTTGCCATGTGTGGATTTACAGAAGATTTTTCAATAACTAAATTACCCATTGGTTTAAACTTGCACATTGCAACATCCCCATTTTTCAAAAAATCAACTTTTCCTTCCATTGGCTGTCCGCTTGTTGGGTCAATCTTACTTACAATTTCAATTAACTGACAAGGAACTTGAGCAGTATGAACATGAAATACAGGAGTATAACCTTTTGCAACAACAGTTGGATGATTAATAACAGCAACTTGTGCTGTAAACTCTTCAGCCATTGTAGCTGGTTGAGCAGCATCACAAATTACATCTCCTCTTGCAATATCTTTCTTGCCAACCCCCCTTATATTAATGCCCACATTAAATCCACAAGGAGCTTCTTGATATTGTTCATGATGCATTTCTATTGATTTAACTTCTCCATCAATTCCCCTTCCACTTCTTCCAGGAATAACTTTAACCTTTTGACCAATTTTTAAAACTCCTGTTTCAATTTTACCAACAGGAACAGTTCCAATACCAGTAATATCATAAACATCTTGAATTGGCATTCTAACAGGCAACTCAGTAGGTTTTTTAGTTTCTGGAAAAGCATCTAATTGTTCCCAAATAGTTGGACCTTTATACCAAGACATATTTGCTGATTTTTCTTTAATATTATCTCCCTTTAATCCTGAAACAGCTAAAAATGGAACATTCTCAACTTTAACTCCAACAGCTTTTAGTAAACCAGAAACTTCTTCTTTAACTTTATTAAAAGCATCTTCTTTATATTCAACAGTATCCATTTTATTAATTAATACTGCAATATTTTGAACACCCATTGTTCTTAATAACCAAAGATGTTCTTTTGTTTGAGGCTGAACACCTTCTTTAGCAGCAATTGTTAAAAAAGCAGAATCAGCCTGACTAGCACCTGTAATCATATTTTTAACAAAATCTTTGTGCCCAGGAGCATCAATAATTGTAACATATCTTTTAGGTGTAATAAGTTTTTCATAAGCTAATTCAATTGTAACTCCTCTTTCTCTTTCTTCTCTAACTTTATCCATAATATAAGCAAATTCAAAACCAGGTTTACCTTGTTTTTCAGCTTCATCTTTAAGTTTCTTCATTTCATTTTCAGGTATAACTCCACTAAGAAACATAAGCTGACCTACACAAGTAGATTTACCATGGTCAACATGACCTACAAATACAACATTCATTGTTGGTTTTTCAGCTGGCATTTTATATCTTTTATTTTATATAAATTTTAGTAATATTATCTAAAAAAAGAGGTTTATAAACTTTTCTGTTGTTATTTATCTATGAAAAACAACAAATCCCAAATCCAAGAAATACTTGAAAAAGTAAAACAAAACAAAAAATACAAGACAATATCAAATGAAATTATCATCGAGGAAATTCAAAAATATTTTAAATCAAATCCACAACAAAAAACATCTAACAAAATCAACAAACAAACAAACAAACATATTCGTGCAAAACTTCACAAACTTTATTCTAGTTATCAAACTAAAAATAAAAAACATCAAGATGTTTATCTTCAAGAACTTAAAATAGCTGTAAATAAAAAATCAAAAACCCAAATCTTAACTTCAACAAACAAATTATTATCATTAACCTTATCAACAAAAGAACGTCTAGAAGATTACAAAGATATTTATAAACAAATTTTTAAAATAACAAAAAAACCAAAAACAATTATTGAATTAGGATGTGGATTTAATCCTCTTTCATATCCTTATATGGCTTTAGAAAATTTAATTTATTATACTTATGATCTAGACAATCAAGACATCAAATTCCTAAATAATTATTTTAAAATAATAAAACCTCTTGGATTAAATGCAAAAGCAAAAATTCTTGACATAAGAAATATAAACAAACTTGCAAAACTTCCTAACTCCGATATTGTTTTCATGTTCAAACTCATTGACCTTTTAACAACAAAACAATCAGAACAAATAATTCTCTCTCTTTTACAAAAACAAAAAACAAAATTCATAATCCTAAGTTTTGCATTAAAAACAATCACAAGAAAATCCATGAACAAACCAAAAAGAAAATGGTTTGAATTAATGCTAAGCAGGAATAATTTGAAATTTCAAATCTTTCAAACAGATAATGAATTGTTTTATGTTGTGAGGAGATAACCCAAAAGATTTATAAACTCCTAGATAGTGGTAAAATTAATATGGATAAAAAAACTGAATTATCAGATACTGTGAAAGATGAAAGAGATATGAGATTTTTACAAAGAAGTGCATTAAGTAATATGTCTCCAGATTCTATTAGACAAAGCCCTTAATCAGTTTTTTCATTAATGCATCATAGTTCATATTTGTTTTTGGCTGATGAACCACAAAATGTGAATTGTAATGGAGATTATAGCGATTCTCCATTTCAGAACCCAGATAATTTTAATTATACTTATAGAGTAACTAATTATACTTATAGAGTAACTATTGCAGTTTCTCCTGTAGAACATGGTGATGTTCAGTTATTTACAGAAGAAACGCCCATCCCCACATCATTAAGGGAGAATCCTTTTGCTGGAGTATATAAGGGTGTTTCCATTCCTGAGAAATTACGAGATTCTTTAATTAATAATGCTGCAATTTATGGACAAAGAATTAATTCTCAAGAAGGATTTGAAAAAGTATTTGTTGGTAAGAATATTGAAAAAATTTTATCTTTAGAATAGTTTATTATTTTCTTCTATAATTCACCTCATCACCAACCACCCTCATGACAAACCCAACCAGAAGGACAACCCTCTCTATGACTCCAAGTATAAACATAATATTCAGGAGCTTTTACTTTTTTATATTTACCTTCATAAACAACATAATACCCATCATCATAATCCCTAACATAATACTTTTTCTTTAAATCTTTTTTATTATAATACCTATCATCATAATCTTTTTCCCAATAATATTTTTTATCATAACTCTTCAAATAAATCTTTTCATCATAATCTTTTTTCCAGTAAACTCTTTTTTCATAATACTCATCATCATAATCTTTTACATAAAATATTTTACCATAATACTTCCCATCATCACGGTTCTTATAACCACTCAAAAAACCATAATCATAACCATCTTTATAACCATAATCATAAGCTTTTTGTTCTTTATATGTATCATAATTTCTGTAATTAGAAATATAAATATCATCACAATCATGATAATATCCATCACTGCCTTTGCACAATCCAGCAGAAACAAAACTAATTCCAATTAATAAAATCAAAATTCCTAAAATAAAAACCTTCATTACTCTTTTTTTCATGTATTAATAAAGAAAATTAGGTTTTTATTAATTGTGGTAGTGAGGGCTAGAAGTGATATCTTCATTTTTATATACAATCAATTTTCCATCCACTTTATTCATTAACTTCAAAATATTACTAGGTGCTCCAAATCTAATTTGTCCCCTTTGTTTGGCTTCATATAATTCAAAATTCAGATTATTACCAATAGTCAATTGACCAAGTTTCTTTCTACCTTCTACTGATATTGGAAATTTTGGGTCTTCTCCAGCCTCTCCAAAACCAATTATCCTAAGAAATTCTGAAATACCATCCTCTGAAAGTCCTTCTTTGTGTAAGTATTGATTATAAATTTTATAGGTTAATACAGGTATTGGAACTCTTAACTTTGGATCTTCAGTTTCATGGGACTGAGAAGTACATACCTGGCAAAAAGGATTCGTGAGATTAGTTTTATTTCCAAATGCAATTTCTACTGGAACCAGAGGCATTTCTCCCCCATAGCTTTGTTCAGCATGATTAAGTGTAGTTAATATAATTTCATCTATAACTCCAACTAAAGATTCTAATGATAATTCACCAAGTTCTTTAGTTGATGGAAGAAAATGTGATTGAAACCATTCTGACAATCTTCTATCTGTTCTATATCTTTCTTGTGATAAATCTAATTCATTTCCCATAACCAAATATAAAAAATATCTTTTATAAACCTTTCGATTAGTAACCACTATTAAGTAAATAATTAATTAACTTTATTCTACCACCAAAACCAAGAAAAAAACGGCCTATAATATCCCCAATTTCTATAACCATATCCACCATAATAACCACCATAATATCCCCCATTAAAAACACGATAACCAGAACCTCCTGTTCCATAATTTGTAAAATACTGCCCTGCTCTATAATCACCATTTTCATACATTGTATATCTATAATTTCCATAAGAACCTTTGAAAATTGGTGTAGAAGCTGTATTCCTTGTATTATATCCAGAACTTGAGCTATAAGAACTTGAACAATCTTCATAATATCCTTGACTATTTTTACAAAGAGCTGCAGATGTTAAACTTGTTGCTAAAAGCAGGATTGATAATGCTAGTATTGAAAATAAGATTAGTTTTTTCATTTTAATTCAAGCAACAATTCTTAAGGGAAAATATTTTGAAAGAGATTCTCCAAAATTTATTTTAATAGCATCTCTTGCTCTTTCAAGTTGTTCAATATTATCTCCCACCAAGACTGCAGTTGAAACCAAACCATCATTAACAATTCTACTATTATCTCTTCTACTTCTATATTCTAATTCACATCCATAGAAATTTGCAAGATGTTCCGCCCCTCCAAAAGCATAGGGATTTGATAATTCAAAACTTATTGGAACATTATCATAAAGGAACATCTCTTGTTTTGGTTTAATTAGTTCTTTAGGTGGAGGATTCATGAAATCAAATTCTAGTTGTGTGTGTTTTGGGGTTTTCATTTTAGTTTTCTCTTATTCATTTTATTCAATCAGAACTCTTTCCCCAATAAGGCTGAAATTATCATAAACCTTATACTTTTAAATGTTTCGCTCATCCTCCAAAAATTCAACAACCAAAAACCTTAAATACCTTATTATAATAATATTATAATGGAAAATAAACTAATAAAACCAGTTGTGCAAGTGGGAACATCTGCAGGAGTAATCTTACCCAAGGCATGGTTGAATGGAACAGCAGTAGTAAAACTTATAGAAGAACCACCAGAACCTTCTAAAGATATTTTTAAAATATTAAATAAACAATTACCAGACATTAAAGGTATTTATTTAACAGGAAGTTATGCAAGAAGAGAACAAGACATTAATAGTGATATTGATATATTTGCAATTACTGAGAAATCAAAAGGAAGAATTAAAAAAGGAAAGTATGATATAATTTTAATTCCTTATAAGGATTTTACTAAAGTTATAAAACAAATAATATTTCCAATAATTCCTATGTTAAGAGAATCAAAAACAATTCTTAATGAGGATTTAATAAAACCTTATCTTAATCTTCCTCTTAACCAAGAAGCCCTGAATTATCATTTAGATATGATTAAATCTGCAATAAAAGTAAATAAAGAAGATTTAAAACTAGCTAAAGAATTAAATGAAAAAAAATTAGGAAACGGAACATCTTATTCTTTGATATTAAGATTAAGAGAATTATATATTTTAGATTGTATTAAAAAAAATAAATTATGGGGCAAAAAAGAATTTATCTCTCTTATTAAAAAAATTACTGGAACAAAAACTGCTTATGAAGGATATATTCAAATAAAAAAAGGAGAGAATTCAAAAAAACAACTTCCAATAGTTGAAGCTGAAAATTTAATTAAATATATAGATAAAGAAGTTGAAAAGTGGGAAAAAGAAAAAAATTAAAAAAAGCCTTAATTAGCAAAAGCAAAGTTCTTGAAGAACATGAAGAAAAATTACAAAAGGTAATAGGGGAGGGTAATGAATATCTTATAGGATATTATCAAAAAGAAATAAGAGCAAAAAAAGCAGATAGAGAAAAAACCATGAAACAGATTTTGAGGAAAAAGAAAGATAAAACTTGTGAGATGTTTTAAGTTTTAAAACTTTCTGTTTAAAGATTTATAAATCCAACATCACTCCATAATTCAACACATCCAAAATCACTTTCTTTATCAAATTTAATTCTTCCTAACAAATCAGGCCTATCTTCAAAAAACTCTAAATAAAATTCTCTTAAAAGTTCTGTTCCTGCATAATCAGGGTTTTCTAATCCAACCCTAGAAACATCTCTTAACAATCTCAAAGCACCTAAATCAAGTTCAACAGCATCCTCTAATATTATTTTCCCACTCTCTCCACTTTCTTTTGGAATACCTATTAAAATCTTTTCTTTACTTCCTGGAAACTTTCTGCAATCAGGTTCACCAGATTCAGTATCATAAAGAAAATGCATACCCTTTGTAGAAAGAGAATATGCCCTAACTTTACTATAATCAAATTCTGCCATTTTTATTTTATTAAGAAATACTTTTTAAAAATTTATCTGAATCACTCATTCTCCTTCAATCCCTTCCTACCTCTTATCTTCCGAATAACTTCTGCCTGCAAACCAGGAGGAACTTTTTCAAAACTCTGATCAATCATACTAAAATTACCACGACCCTCAGTCTCAGACCTGACATCAGAAGCCAACCCAATCATTTCAGCAACAGGAAGTTTAACTTTTACTTCAACATGCCCAGAACCTTGTTCAATATCAATAATCTGTCCTCTTTTACTTTGTAATAATTTTGTTATATCTCCCATATACTCTAAAGGACCTTCAACTAAAAGAGTTTGAATTGGTTCTAATAAAGCAGGTCCAGCAGAATCTATTGACATTCTAATTGAATCCCTAACAGCAGGATAAACTTGAGCAGGCCCTCTATGAATAGCATCTTCATGCAATTTCAAATCAACCAAACTAATCTTCATTTTAGCACAAGGTTCTCTAGATAAAACACCAGCATCAATAACCTGCTCAATACCATCCATTACCATTTCAATAACTTCTCCAATATGAACCTCTCCTTTTGTTTTATCTAAAAAAACACAATCTTTGTAAATATCTTTATATTGACGAGCTTCATTATTACTAACTCCTAATTCAACAAGCTTATTCCATAATTCTTCATTTTTTTTCTTAGTTCTTCCCTCTCTAATTTCTCCTTTCTTAATAGCTTGATAAACAGCATCTTCCAAAGGTTCAACTTCAATCCAAAATAAATTATGTTTATTAGGAGATTTTCCTTCTCCTGCCTTTCCTTGTTTTAAAACAGCTTCCCTATAAACAACAATTGGCTCAGAAGTTTTAACATCAACTCCTTTCTCTGTCTTGATTCTATTCTCAATAATTTCTAAATGCAATTCACCCATACCAGACATTAAATTTTCTCCTGTCTCTTCATTAATTTCAATTTTTAAAGTAGGGTCCTCTTTCCCAACTTTTTTCAAAACCTCAATTAACTTTGGCAAATCCTGAGGTTTACTAACTGAAATAGATTTTGTAATAACAGGATCAAAAATATGTTTAATACTTTCAAAAGTTTCTTTAGGTTCTAAAGTAACTGTTTCTCCAGGTTGAGAATTTAATCCAGTTATAGCAAGAACATTTCCAGCTGGAACCTCTTCCATTTGCTCTGGTTTTATTCCATTATAAACCAAAACCTGCTGAATCTTTTGCTTTTTTTTATCCATATTTAAATAAACTTCTTGCCCAGCTTTCAAAGTCCCTGAAAATAATCTTCCAGCAGAAATTTCCTTTCCTGAACGAGAATCAATAATAGTATTTGTAATCACAAATGCAGGTTCTGCTTTTGAATCACAATTCATAAGTCCTTTTCCAAATTCAGATTCAATATCTCCTTGCCATATTTTTGGAATTCTGTATTTCTGAGCTTCTATAGGAGAAGGCAAATGCTTTACAACAGAATCTAACAAAACTTCATGCAAAGGAGCATTTTTCCAAAACCAATCTTTTCTTTCTTCATCTGATTTTTCCTGATTTTCAATTATATCTTTAAAACCAATACCTTTTTTTTTCATAAATGCAGCTGACAATGCCCAGTTTTCTTTCGCACTTCCAAAAATAACACTCCCATCAGCAACACTAACTTTCCATTTTGCACCATAGTCTTTTTCAGCAATTTGCTCAATCAATAAATTAAAATCATCAATTATTTTTTTAAACTTCTCTTGCATTCCTTCAGGAGTTAATTTTAATTCTTTAATCATTCTATCAACTTTATTAATAAACAAAATCGGTTTAACCCTCTCCCTTAAAGCCTGTTTCATAACAGTTTCTGTTTGAGGCATAATTCCTTCAATAGCACAAACTAAAACAATAGTCCCATCAATGGCCCTCATAGCCCTTGTAACATTTCCAGAAAAATCAACATGTCCTGGAGTATCAATTAAATTAACCAAATATTCCTTACCCTCTAATTCATGAGCCATAGAAACATTTGCAGCATCAACAGTTAGCAATCTTTCTTGTTCATCAGAATGTTGCCATGTTGCCATTCCTCCATCTAAATCTCCAGCAAGTTTCTCACTCATCATTCCAGCTGCAGCTAATAAATTATCAGTTAAAGCTGTCTTACCATGATGGATATGTGCTGAAGTAGCAATGTTTCTAATAGTATCCTGACTATTAACTAATCTTTTTATTCTCTCAAACGGTGTTTCTTTCTTTGCCATTTTTATATCCTTGCAATGAAAATAACAAGCTCAAAAATCTTTGATTTTTGTTGTTAGCCATTTTATATTCTTATCTTAATGATTAAATCAAAAAGATTTAGATATTAAGTCATATAAAAGTTGGTTTTTAAACCTTACGCAGTTTTCTGTATAAACTAGAGACATATGTCTATGGGTTGCACACTAACTTTCTTAAGTTCAATATAATAAAAATCCATTAAATTTATTTTAATTCAAAATATGAATTTAAAATTAGTTTTAGAATACCCTAGAATAGGATTCTATTTCCCCTCTAAGTTCTGGATTTTCTCTTGAGATTAGTCTTGCTACCCCTGGATAACAAGGTACAAAATGTCGATGAGTTCCAATTCTCCTTCCAGTTTTAGCATCTATATCAAGAATTTTATTTATTTCAAAATTACCATCCATATAATAAATAGTATTATGACCATTTCCTTCTTGAAGAGGACCATGAGTTTTTCCATCTATCTTCATTGTTCCAGCTTCACTTCTTAAAGCTACAACATCTATTCCTTCTGGAACTATTAATCTAACAGAACTAGACCCATATCTTGGTTCTAATTCAAAAAGTCTTTTTGCATAAAAAAAATCATGAAATATATTAAAATTAGATTGTTCATTATAAGTTATCTTTCCTCCTTTTTTTAAATATCCCACTAACCATTTAAAATAATCTTCTTCAGTAGCTTCTCTACAATGAGTCTTAAGTTCAAGTTGTAAGGGTCTTAGCATTTTTATTTATCTCAAATTACAAAGATTTAGATAATAACCCCTATAAAAGTTGGTTTTTAAACCTTATGCAAGTTAAAGGAACTCCAAGTATCTTTCAATTGAGAATATTATATGTAACCCAAAAATATTTTTAATTCTCATCTTAGCCTAAGGTACAATAAACAGCAATCCCTAATCCTCCTAACCCGATTACAGCAATTACTATTCCAATAGCAATACCATATCCTAATTCAACACTTGCTTTTTTCATAATAATAAAAGAAAAAGAATGTTTATATAATTATTTTGGACCCCATATGCTAAACAGGTAATCTAAATTCATAAGCTTCAAATCCATTTTCAGCAAGTTGTGGAAAACAATCTGCAATATAAACATCTGTTATGATTGTTTGAGGTTCTGGTAATTTTCTCAACAATTCATCAAGACTCTCAACCCTCTTTGTTTCTCCAAATTTATCTCTTTTTAGTTTATCTAATTTTTTTTGAATAGGTTCAGGAAGATCTTCAGGTCTTTCAACTCCTTCTCCTAATAAAATATACTCCATTATTTCCGAAAAAGAATCAAGAACTTCTATACCCTCATCTAAACTAACTGTATATAATGAAGAAGAATAATTCAGGGGTAAAAAATATAATGGAAATTCTCTTGAAACTTTATTTTTTTCAAATTTTTCTTTAACTTCTTCATAAAACCCCCTTAAATCATTAAAATTAGGAAATTTTTTAATAATTCCTAAACCTTTTTCTAAAATTGAAACAAGATTTTTTTTAAGTTCTTCTTGTTCAGAAGTTTCTGGTTTTTTTTGTTTTACTTTTTCAAATTCTTCTTCAAATTCTTCTTGAATTATAATGAAATTAGGCATATTTGAAGAATAAAAAACCGCAGGCCTATACATTAATTTATCATCTAAGATAATTGCAGGATGAGAAACAATCCTATTTATTGCTCTAACAGCATAATTTACATTTAGAGGATTATCAAAATCTAAATTTTCTAATTTTAATACTTGCTTAAAAATATCTAAAAGCATATAAGAAAATCTAGGTTCATCTATCTCTTTTAATATAGATTTTGATTCTTTTTTAAACCATCCACTATATGTAACAACTCCTACTTATTGTGGAAGGTCTGGAAAATCTTGTCTTAATCTTTTATAATTATCTCTTAATCCTTGTAATAAACTATCTCCAGGATTTCAAATTCCTATACTTTCAATATCACTTAATCTAAATTTATCTGATTCCGGAGTATATATTATTCTTAAGTCTTGCATTTTTAATTTATCAGAACTCTTTTTCCTATTTAAGATTTTTATTCACCTTCAACTACTCTCATCTCAAACTACCTCGCACCATCAGCCTGTTTTTCACTATCTCTTTTTTTTGCCATAATATAACTATCACCATCTTTATTATATGCTTTAATTATTTCATCAGCCAAAGCTCTTTCAATTTTTGTTTTTTTATTAAATGATTTATCATAACTTCCTTGAACAATATGCCTCAAAGTCATTGTAACTCTTCTCATAGGAGAAATATCAACAGCTTGAGGATATCTTGCACCCCCATATTCAATAATAGTAACTCCATCTCTAGGAGCGGCATTTTCAATTGCAGTGACTAAAACCTGAACAGGATTTTCTTTTGTCTTTTCTTCAATAATTTTCAAACAATTTAAAACAATCCTCATATTTTGAGAATACTTACCTGTTTTTTGAGAAGTCTGGATTTTATGTTTTTTACCCCTATGTCCAGGAACAGCAACTAGGTTTGCAAATAATTCTAATAAATTAATTTTTGCACGACCAAACTTTTCTCTAATACGACCATGAGTTTTAACAACAAGTTTTGCATCTAAATTAATATACTTCCTCATTCCAGGATCAATAATATTTATATCAGAAACATCATATAAATCAAAAAGCTTAAACTCTTCATCTTTTTTTGCTTTTTCAATCTCAGCTAACTGATCTTCAAATTCTTTGTCTTGTTCAACCTCATCAAATTGTGTTAATTCTTGTTCTGCCATTTTTATCTTGCCCTCCTTGTATAAGGAGATTCTGGATTTTCAGAAACTGGGGTCCAGCCAATATCTATTGCAAGTTCTATTGTTCCAAAATCCCAATCATAAGCCTCCCTCCCCAATCCTGAATAATCCTGCTTTAAATCTTTATGTGGATCAAAATCTTCTGGAATATCATATACCATCCTATCTCCTCCCCTTCTCAATCTTCCCTTTCCACAAACGATCCAAAGGTTGATCATTTACTTTCATAACTTCCCACCTAACACCAGGAATATCTCCTTTACTTCTCCCCTGCTTTCCACCAATTCTTTGAATAATAACTTCATCATGCTCATCTACAAATTTTTGAGCTAAATTTCCAGGAATAAAAGCAGTAACAACTTTTGCATTTTTAATTAACTGAACTTTGCAGCATTTCCTCATCGCAGAATTTGGCTGTTTAGCTTCTTTTTGAACTTTTTCAGTTACAATTCCTTTTGCTTGATTCTTGCCTCCAAGAGGGTCAGATTTCTTAAACAAACCAAGAGTCTTCACTTTATATTTACGGTCTTTCCATCTAAACTTTCTTCTGTTCTTTATTAATTTTGTTGCATTTCTTAATCCCATTTTAATAACTTCTTATTTATTAATCCAAATAAAGGTTTAAAAATCTTTGTTTTATTAAGCTCTGTCCAGAGTCATAAAATCTTATGTGTAAATTTCAATAATTATCTGAATTTTTACATGTAAAAAATCTATTCCGGACAGAGCTTTTTATTAAATAAAATTTTTTCTATTATTTTGCATTTAAAATATCTCTTGTAAACTCACTCGCCCACTACTTTATCTATTAATATTCCAATCAATATCTTAGAGATGTTTTTTACCTATTAATGTTAAGTTAGGAACTTAATTTAAAATATAGCAATTATATTGTATCATCACGATTAAATGAACCTGATGCAGGAAATTCTAAAATCTTATTTACATCACCCAATAGTAATTTAGCTTTTTCATCATCATAAATATAATAAAGATTTCTTATCTCAAACTCTTCTTTATCTTTTATTCCATAAGTAGCAGGAGCATGTCTTCTATAATTTCCATTAACAATAAAATGACTTCCTTTAGCTCCTTCTTTTTCAGACTTTTCAATAAATTCCAGTCCTTTAATTAAATATTTTTCTTCTTTTTTAATCAATTCTCCGATTAATCTAACTCCTTGTCTTAAACTATTAACAATCACTACTTTTCCTACAAGTGTTTCCAAACTATCAAAATTTCCAGATGCAACGTCTCTTGTGCTAATTTCTATTATTGGTATTTTATTTTTATCAATCGACATTTTTTAACTTAAACCTCTATCAGAACTCTTTTAATTTCTAGTATAGTTAATACTTAAGATTATTTATAATTTTCTATTTAATCCAGTATCTCTGTATAGGGATAATTAACTAACATTATTACTTTTAATAGATTCATGGATTAGAATAGGATTACCACTTATCAAAGAGATTTTGTATTTAATAGTTAATTAAAGGAGAATCATGACAAAGTCTGATTCGGAATTTTTATTTGAAAATAATTGTATGTTGAGATGCCCCTATTTAATCCTAACTTTCTTCACTCCAAAATACTGCCCTAAAATATTTTCCATTTCATTTAATCTGCATTTTCCTTTTCCAATTAAAGAAGCCTTGCTCTGAGAACCTGCACTAATAATAGCTTCATCCCCCTTAATCTCAATTGCTTTAAATCTAACCGGCCTGGTAATTATGGAAACAAAATTCTCAATATCTTCCCTACCATAAGGAATAGCAACAATTTTAATTTTCTTTCTAATAATTCTATTAAGTGTCTCAAGATTTTGATTATCTTTTCCAATCGCCCTCATAACAAATTTCCTAGGAACAGCAAAAATAATTGTGTTATTATACTCAAAACAATGATTACTTCTAATTCTTGTAACTTTATTAAAAAGATTTGCATACCTTATAAACTTCATATCTAAAATTTTAATCATCTTAAATAAAATACCTCTTATAAAAATTGTTCTTTACAAAATTCAATTGTATAATTAGTTTTTAAATGTTTCTAAATTTCTCCCTCGAGGGGAATTTATTGATTTTTTATTTCCAATAAATTTATACAAGGCAAAATAAATATCTTTAGAAATTGACGAGAGAATTTTATCCCCCTCCTTAGATTCATAACATTAAACTACCAAAATATTTATAAATATGATATTAATAACTAATGTTATGACACAATTATTACAACCTGCAAAATTAGACACACAATTTGAGTATCAAGTTAATAAGGATGGAGATGTTTATGTAGCAGGAGCAAAAAATTGTAGACTTAGTTCAGGTATGGCTGTACGGGGAGATTTGTTATTAGATAAATTAGGTGAAAGAGATACAAAAATCTGGACACCAAGATTAACAAATCCTTTTGCTACTAAAACAGAAAAACAAGAAACAAGAGATTCTGAATTATATGTTCCTGATATGACGTTTGCTCATTCTGTTTGGAAAGGAAAAAGTTATTCTTTTGATGAGTTTGTTGAAGGTATAGAAGAAGGAATTTTGCAAAAATACCAAGCTAAAATGGACCCAAATGATTTAAGAGAATTTTTTGAGCAGGTTCATAGACATTATATGGATTATTTTTAAATTTCTTGTATGAAGCAAGAGTTCTCGTTTCTTTTTTCTAAGAAACAGAAATTTTATTAAACCTAACCCCCTCCAACTCACTTAACCTCAACAGGCTCATGCCTCTTTGTAGAACTATCTTTTGTATCTCTAGTTATATACTCAACACTTTTATCTTTTTTAGGTTTCTTATCTGTCAAAGGTCCTGTAACTTCAACCATTAATCCAGGCAATCCAGTACCAACAGGAACAGGCTGATTTAAAATTATATTTTCAATAACAGAATTCAACTCATCTTTATTTTCTTTTAAAGTTGCATTTACAAATTGTTTAATTGGTGTTTCAAAACTTGCACGAGCTAAAATAGAAGATTTCTGAGAAATAATTCCCATTCTTGTTATCCCTTTAACACTTCCTTCAGAAGTCATTGCATCTGCAATTAATTTTGAATGCCTTCCATTAATATCTAAGCCTTGTGAATTTGTAACTTTTCCAATTTCTCTCATTATTGTAGCTCTAGCAACTTCAATTCCAAAAACCTCACAAACTTCATGCAAATCATTGCTAATCGTCCTTGATTCATCAATTTCTTTAAATTTAATCAACTCTTTAAGATTTGTTCCTGCAGTAAGTATAACAAAATCATCTTCTCTTTTAACAACCAAAATTTGTGAAATTCCTTTAATACCAGAAATTTGAGTCTCCTTAACTTTTTCTTTTAATTTATAAATCTCCTTAAAATTAAGTTCATTCCCATCAAAAATAATTGAATTCCCCTTAATTTTACATTTTTTACCTAACTTTCCAGTATCATTTAATTTTTTAATAATAGTTTCAATTGACGAATGAACTCTTTTAACAGAATCATAATCAATAATAGCTTCTATTTTTTTATCAGAAAAATTAATTTTAATTTCTTTAAGAATATCTTTTAATTTTATTTCTTTAATTTTTTCTGCAACTATCTTTGCATTTTTTTCATCATTATATGATTTTTTCAAATAAACTTCCATTTCAGGAGTTGAAGGAGTCCTACGAGCATCAAAAATTTCAATTAATCTTGGAAGTCCTGAAGTAACCTGCATTTCAGCAACACCTGCAAAATGGAATACATTTAATGCCATCTGAGTTGAAGGTTCTCCAAATGATTGAGCAGTAATTATTCCTATTGCTTCACCAGCAGAAATTTCTTCATCTTTATGCAAACCTGAAACATCTTTTCCATCCTCACCATATTTAAACTGAATAATTTTTCCAGAACCATCCCTTATAGTTTTATCATACTCAACTCTTATATCTTGCAAAGCATTTGCTAATCTTCTATACAAATACCCTGATTTAGGAGTTCTTAATGCAGTATCCATTAATGCATCTCTTCCTGTTATTGCTCCAAAGAAAAATTCATAAGGCTTCAACCCTCCTAAAAATGAACTATAAATAAATCCTCTTGCTTTTGGAGATAAATCATGTTCTTTAAAAAATGATAAAGTTCTATTGTTAAATCCAATATTAATTCTCTTAGCCCACAATGCCTGTTGACCAACACAACAAGCCATTTGTGTAATATTAAGAACACTTCCTCCTGAACCTGAATCCATCATAGTACTAATTGGATTAGATTTATGAACTTCTTTTCCAACTATTTTCCCAATTTTTGTTCTAATTCCATTTAATGTCTGCAAAATTTTAATCTCTCTTGTTTCTTCAGAAGTTTTACCAGGAATAATTTCAAGCTTATTTGTTTTATATTTCTCAATTATTTCTTCAGTGTCTTTTTCAGCTTCTTTCACAATTTCTTCAGTAGCTTTTTTTACTTTTTCATTAACATTCAAATCATCAACAGAAATTGTAAATCCATGATTTGAAAGAAAATTAGTTCCAAGTGCAAAAGAATTTTCTAAAACATTCATAGTATTTTGCCTTCCAACCTTTTTATCTAAAAACTTTAACAAATTACCAGTCTCAACTCCAAAAACATTTTCATCAACATTTCCTGATTCTATTTTCCCATTTTTAATAGAAAAAATATTTCCATCTTTTGTTTTGCCTTTATAATCAATTTTTGGAATAATCTCAGAAATTATCTCCTTACCACTGGCCCTATTTTTTAAAATAACATCTTCAATTCCTGACTGATACAATAGCTGAGAAGCCTCTGATTTATACAAGTTAGATTTACTTAATAAATAATTACCAGTAACTGCGTCAGCAATACACCCTAACAAATTACTATTATCTTTGCAAGACATTAAATTTTTATTTACATCCATTAATATTTTAGCTTCTGCTCTTGCTTCTTCTGTTTGAGGAACATGAATATTCATTTCATCACCATCAAAATCAGCATTATAGGGAGGAGCTGCAGCAGGATGAATTCTAAAAGTTTTATAAGGAAGAACTTTAACAAAATGAGCCATTAAACTAGCTTTATGCAAACTTGGATGTCTATTAAATAAAACAACATCTCCATCAACCAACTGTCTTTCAACAACATAACCAAGTTCTAATTCATCTAAAATTTCTTGTTTTAATTCTTTTGTTATTCTTTTTCTCCTTCCATCAACCCTTATAACATAATTTGCAGTTGGATATTTTTCATTTAAAATTATTTTTTTTAATTTTTCAATATTTGAACTATTCACTTTTTCATTAACTGTTAAAATTTTTGCAATTTCAAAAGGAACTCCAACTTCATTAATCTTTAAAGCAGGGTCAGGAGAAATAACTGTTCTCGACGAGAAATTAACCCTTTTTCCTGCTAAATTATGCCTGATTCTTCCTTCTTTTCCTTTAATTCTTTCTGTAATGGTCTTCAGAGGTTGCCCACTTCTATGTCTTGCAGGGGGAATCTTTGTTATAGAATTATCAAAAAAAGTTGTAATATGGTATTGTAACAAATCCCATAAATCTTCAATAATAACTTCAGGAGCACCTGCATTTAAATTTTCCC
>CAYRKK010000013.1:0-18191 GCA_964424875.1 Candidatus Woesearchaeota archaeon | reverse complement strand
TTTATTATTAGAAATAATAAATTAATTGAGTTCAATTAATTTGGGATGGAGCTATTTTCACCCAAAAATTTATAAATAATACTTACTTTAAAATAACATAGCAAGTTGTTATTATGTTCCTCTAGGAATGGTTCTTCCAATTCAAACAAAACCAAAATCAGAATATGTACCTCAAACCTCTATTTTTGGAACTGCAATTCCAATGGATAATCAATGGATTTGGGAACCTTTGCCGCCTTCTGATAAAGAAATTAGAGCTACAGGATTAACTCCAGAAGAACATGATGCATTAATAGCAGAATTATAATTCCCCATAAACCTTCCTCACCCCATCCTTAAACTCTTTAAACTTCCCTTTCTTAATAGCTTCACGAGCATTCTCCATCAATCTCATTAAATAATATAAATTATGATAAGAAGCAAGTTCCATTCCAACACCCTCTCCCTCTTTTAATAAAAACCTAATATAAGCTCTTGAATAATTCTTACAAACAAAACAATCACAATTAGAATCAATTGCTCTATCATCTTTTTCAAATTTCTTATTCAAAATCCTCAACTTCCCTTTTGATGTAAACAAAGTTCCTCTACGAGCAGATTGAGTAGGATAACGAGAATCAAAACAATCACACCCAAATGAAATAGCTTCTAAAATCTCAACAGGGTTTCCAATTCCCATTAAATAAACAGGTTTATCTTTAGGAATAACTTTTTTCTGTTCTTTAACAATCTTCATCTCTTCTTTAAAACTCTCACCCATTCCAAAACCCCCAATAGCATAACCATCAAAATTTAATTTTAACAAATCACAAACACTTTCTCTTCTTAAATCTTTATAAATTCCTCCTTGTGTAATTCCAAACAATAACTGCCTCTCACCTTTCTCAACCCCAACCTGCAATTTATCATGCTCTTTTTTACATCTTCCAGCCCATAAACTAGTTTTTTCAACAGCTTCTCTAATCTCCTTTTTACTATCTTCATACAAAGGCATTGAATCCAAACACATTGCAACATCAGCTCCTAAATCAATTTGTATTTTCATATTCTCCTCAGGTGTCATAAAAATTTTCTCACCTGAAACAGGATTCTTAAACCAAACACCTTTATCATTTGATTTTAAATACAAACTTTTAGAATACATTTGAAATCCTCCTGAATCACTAAAATTCACACCTTTAAAATTCATAAACTTACCAATACCTCCCATCTTCTTAACAACCTCAACACCAGGCCTAATAAATAAAATAAAAGCATTTGAAATAACAGCCCCAACCCTCATTTCCTTTAATCTTAAACTATCAACATATTTCACAGCACTTTTAGTTGCAACAGGCATAAAAAAAGGTGTCTCGACACTTACTGATTTTGTTTTCAAAACCCCAACTCTTGCACAAGTTTTTCTATCTTTATGTTTTATTTTAAATACCATGTCCTAATTAATCTAAAAGCATTTTTAAACTCTTTTAAAAAATTCGTAAGTATATTCAAACAATCAATAACCTCGTCGGTTTTGCACTTCTTCTTGTCTCTTCAAACCATCTAAAATCCTTGATCTAATCCCATTAAATCTTAAGTCTCCTTTTCTAATACCTAAAGCAACCTCTTTTGGAGTATATCTTTCAGAATCTTCTCCAACAGGTATAAAAGATACATCAGGACACCTATGACTCCTAATCCATTTGCCTAATCTTTTATTATCCTCAACACTTAATTTGTAATCTAAACCCATATTAAACAACAATAAACAAACTTTTTAAATTCTATTATACTCTATAAAATATGAAAAAAATAAAATTTTATTTTCTCTGGTTAGCATTAATCTGCATAATTACATTCATACTTCAAAATCTTCCAGGAATTCCAGGATTCACAGAATTATTTATTCTTAATCAAAAAGCAATCACTAATTTTCAAATCTATAGATTTTTAACAGCAATCTTCCTCCATGGCTCAATCACTCATCTTCTTTACAATTTATTTGCACTTTTATTCTTTGGAATAATTTTAGAAAAGAAAATTGGAAGTAATAAATTCCTAATCACCTTTCTTGTATCAGGAATAATAGCAAACATAATTGCAATAAATTTCTATAAATCAAGTTTAGGAGCATCAGGAGCAATTTATGGAATTTTAGGATGTTTGACAATTCTTGCACCTTTAACAATGGTCTGGGCTTTTGGATTAATAATGCCAATATCAATTGCATCTGTTTTATGGATAACAGGAGACATCCTCCGCTCTCTTGGAGCTTTTGGTGAAACAAATATTGGCTCAATTGCTCATCTTTCAGGAATTGCAATTGGAGTTTTAATTGGATTAATTTTAAGATTAAATAAAAGAAAAAAACCTTACAATCTTAATTTATTTCAAAAATTAAAAACCCCAATTTCAGAACATTATATAAGAAATTGGGAAGATGGTTTTGTGAAATAAAACTTTTAATTAATTATGTTTATATCCTTTATCTTGTTTATAATCGTCTACCATTCCACCTATTCTTTCATGGTTAGCTCTCATAAAATCTTTTAGTTCTTTAGAAGAAGGTTTATATCTTTTATCATCTTCAAAAATTAACCTCATATAATGCTCAGCTTCTCTATTTGTTCCTCTTAAACTAGACCTTGAACGAAATGGAGGTCTTAATTTAGTATCTAATGCAAGAAACACCCCAACAATAAAAACCAAAATACCTAACAAGCTCAAATAATTCTCAGCCCCAAATCCAATAACAGCACCTGTAATAGCTTTTCCTGTTAAAACTATAAACAACCCTGCAAAAATCAATCCAATTCCCAAACCTCTTTTCCAAGTATTCATAAAAAAACAAACAAATCTAAATATAAAAAACTATCGAGACCTTGAATTAATACTCCATCCCAACAATATAAAAAAAGATTATCATAACCTCTCTTGATTCCCTCTTCCTAACTTATTATAACTATTAATGATATAAATAACTACAAGATCAAAACATCTTCAAACTTTCAAAACACTTTTTATAAACATTAACCAATTTACTAAATAAAATAGAAATATTTATAAATACCAAAATATTGGTTTATATAAACCAAATATTTGGTTAATTACAATTTAAAATAAAAAATGTTAACAACCAACCAACTTAAAATTTTTGAACCCTTAACAAAAAACATACTTAAAGAATATCCTATTAAAGAGATAAAAAAATCTTCTGGTGAAAAATCAAATAATGCTTTATCTCTTGCTTTTAAAAAATTTAAAGATGAAAATCTTGTAATAGAAAAAAGAGTTGGAAGATCTTTACTTTATACTCTTGATATAAACAATGAACTAGTTTTTAATTATATTGAATTAATAAATATTAAGAAAATCCAAAAAATTGTTTTAAGAGCAATAAAAAGAATTAAAAAAGATATTGAAAAACACACTTCTTTTTTCTCAATTGTTATTTTTGGCTCTTATGCAATAGGAAAACAAACAAAAGATTCTGATTTTGATGTTGCTATATTTATTGAAAAAGAAAACAAAAGAAAAACAATAGAAACTGCTTTAAAATCATCAGAACTTAAAACTCCATTAAATATTCATGGACATGTTATTTCAGAATATGAGTTTTTAGAAATGTTAAAAATTGATAATGAAAACCTAGGAAAACAAATAGCAAGAAAAAATTTATCAATTTATAATTCCCATATTTTTTATTCATTATTAAAAAAAGGAATCGAAAATGGATTCAAGTACTAAACTTTATTTAGAAAGAGCAGAAAATGAATTAAAACTTGCAGAAATAATAATGCAAATAAGTATTAATAAAGATATTCAAACAAAAATTCTAGAAGTTAATAAACCAGAAACATATTTTAGCTCCATTATTTCACATTCTTATTATTCTATTTTTTATACTGCAAAAGCTTATCTTATTACAAAAGGAATAATAACAAAAGTTCCAAAAGAACATAAAAAAACTTATAATGAATTTAGAAAATTAGTTTTCCAAGGGATTATTGATAAAGAATTATTAAGATTATATGAAGAGGTCCTGATAAAAGCAGAAAAATTACTTGGAATATTTAGAATAGAAAAAAAGAAAAGAGGAGAATTCACTTACCAAAGAATAGCTCAAGCAAATCTTGAGCCAGCAAAAGAAAGTTTAGAAAATGCAAAAACTTTTTTAAAACATATTTATGATTTATGTGAGCAGTAAAAACTATCAAGAGTTCAGATAAACAATTTGCTTCAACTTAACTAATCAAAACCTCTCCAAAACTTCTAAAATTTACACACTTTCAAATAACTAGAAAATTAGGTTAGCAAGGCTTCCTAATTTTCTATAAATTGTAAGCAAAACAAATTCAATCACCTCAACCTCAAACTATCCCTCACTCCAAATTTCCCAACCCTTAACCTCTTTAAGCTCAACAACAAACCCCCCCCAAAATCCCCACCAACATCATCAGCAATTGCCCTAATATAAGTTCCAGATGAACACTCAATAACAACATCCATAACATAAAACTTTTCATCACAATCTTTTCCATCCTCTCCATCTCTCCCACCTCCCCTATCTTTTCCACCCTCCCCATCAAGCAACAAACTCCACCTTTTCTTAATCTCCTCCTGCCTAAAATCCCCTTTAACTTTATCAACTTTATTAATAACATATTTCAATAATCTCTTAGAACTAATCTTATAAACATCTTTAATAACAATCTTTTTTATATTAACAACCTTATTAGGAATATCAACTTCATCTAATCTCCCAGAACGAGCATAAGAAAACAAAGCCTTTCCTTTAAACCTATAAGAAGAAAATCCAGGAATTTTCTGCTCATATTTTCCTTTTAATTTTTTAATTTTCTTTTTCAATTCCTGAATATCAATTTCAACACTTTCTCTAAAACCTTTTTCAACCAAACCTAAAACATCGTGTGAATCAGAACTTAAACCAAATAAAATCTCAGCCCTATACTCTTTATCAAATCCCATATACTGCTTCATCTTTTTATTTTCATCTCCAACCAATAAAACCAAAACACCTTCAGCCATTGGGTCTAATCTTCCAGCATAACTCATCTTCTTACCTTTATAATGAGTATCCATTTCCTTAAACTTATTTACAGCTTGTAATGGAGTCAATCCAACTGGTTTGTATAAATTAATTGTTTTTTTCATATTATCCAACTCTTACAAATATTAAGACTTTTAAAACATAACCCTTAACCAAACTCCATCCCAAATAAATTCTTGATTAATTTTTTCAATCCTTTAATTAAGGATAGGTGAGTTAACATTTTAAATTAACTATCTTCAATGCAATATAAAACTCAAAGTGTAAAATTGGGTTAATTTATAAAAGATTAAAAAAATTTGGAATGAAACCCTCAGACTCATTTAGATTATTTAACCTCTGCTCAGCTTTTTATTTTAAGATTTTCCAAGTCTAAAATAAATCAAATATCTTTTTATAATTTAGTATTTTTACCTTAAAACCCTAAATAAAATTGTTCACTACCGTTGCACAAAAACTACTGATTTTGTTCATTCACAATGAAAAGATTTAAATACCTTATTTTTATTATATTTTTATGTTATCAGAAGAAGAGATAAAAGAAATACTAATAAAACAAAAAGAAATAATATTAAATAAAAAATATGGCATAGAGAGAACCATAATAAAAACTATTGAATCTAAAATTAAACTTCCCCATGTTGTTGTTTTAACAGGACTTAGAAGAAGTGGAAAATCTACTCTTTTAAGACAATTAATAAAAAAACATTATAAAGACGAGGATTTTTATTATATTAATTTTGAAGATGAAAGATTATTTAATTTTCCTGCTAATGAATTTAACAAACTTTATGAAGCTTTAATAAGTTTATTTGGAAAAAAGAAAACATTTTTTTTAGATGAAATCCAAAATGTAAATAACTTTGAAACTTTTGTAAGAAGATTATATGAAGAAGGTTTTAAATTTTTTATAACTGGTTCAAGTGCCACATTATTAAGCAAAGAACTAGGAACAAAACTTACAGGAAGACATGTTGATATTATTGTCAAACCTTTTTCTTTTTTAGAATTTTTAGAACTTAAAGAATTTAAACTTGAAAAAAATACTATTTATAATATTGAATCAAAAATTAAAATAAAAAAATATTTTGATGAATATTTAATAAATGGAGGAATGCCAGAATATTTGATTTATAATGATCCAGAACTTTTAACAAAAGTTTATGAAGATACTGTCCTCAAAGATATAGCAGTAAGGCATAAAATAAATAATATAGTTAATTTAAGAAACATATATTCTATTTTAATATCTAATTTTGCTAATAAATTTAGTTTTAATTCACTAAAAAAAATTACAGATATTAATAGTGTTAATACAATTAAGAAGTTCATAAATTATCTTGAAGAGACTTATTTTGCCAAAACAATAAACAAATTTGATTACTCGCTAAAAAATCAGATAATAAATGATAAGAAATTTTACATAATAGATAATGGCTTTATTAAAGTTTTATCTAAAAAAATTACAAAAGATAAAGGATGGCTTTTAGAAAATTTAGTATTTAACTCTTTAAATAAAAATAATAATGTTTTTTATTATTCAGATAAAGGAGAATGCGATTTTTTATTAGTCAAAAATAAAACAGTGACTAATGCAATCCAAGTTTGTTATGATTTAAATGAAGATAATAAAAATAGAGAAATAAATGGATTAGTAGAAGCTTTAGAAAAATTTAAATTAAATAAGGGATTAATTCTAACTAATAATCAAGATGATGAAATTAAGTTAAAGGGTAAGAATATAAAAGTAATGCCTGTCTGGAAATGGCTTCTTAAAGATAAATAAGAATTATGAATTTGAGATTTTATCCTAAAACAATCAATTAAACTTATTTACAGCCTGCAAGGGAGTCAATCCAACTGGCTTGCATAAATTAATTGTTTTTTTCATTTTCTAATCTTTAACAATGTTTAATAATAAAGCTTTAAAAAATATCTTTTTATAAGTTTAGTATTTTTATTAATCTTTTAAAATATGAGAAATAACACTATCTCCATCTTCTTAATCTACAAAACAATCCTCGCCTAGTAGGAGTTTGTGTTTTTACTTGAGGTCTAGCTACTGCTTTTTCCTTAACAACTTCAGGAATAACTTCTTGAATTCGAGTAGTACTACTTGTTTCTTTTAAAACTCTAATTGTTTTTGTTATAGGAGTATCTTTATATACAGGAACTTTTTTAGCATTTCTAAATGGCCCCCATCCATGGGTAGCAATACCTTCCCACCTATAACCTATCAATTTCCTATCATGACCAACAACAACCTCTCTTTCAACATACTCTGGCTTTGTCTTCACAGGAGTTACAGTTTCAATAGGTGTTTCAACAACCGGTGTTTCAACCACATCAGCCTCTAACAAACCCCTCACACGTGCTGCAATTAAAGGTTCTGTAGGTTTAGCCAAAGCTGCAGTTTGTTCAGGAGTTTCATCTATAAAAGGACTAGTTTCATAAGTTACTTGAGATTCTCCTGCAAGCCTCTGCATGTCTCTTATTATACGTTTTGCTTCTACCACAAGATCTGGAGGCGCTGTAGGATCTATGTAATTTGGACCTGTAACAACTAATGTTTCTTTTTGAACATCATCTTGTTCTTTTAATTGTGCAAGTGTTTCTGCTACTTTTTTAGATAATTCTGCGCTTTCTCTTAAATCTTCCCTTGCTCCATCAATTAATTCACCAAAAACTCCTTTTTTATCACCAGCAACAAGCCCCCCACCTGAACCAGGTTTTGCAACCCTTAATTTATCATCATCACCAGCCCCTCCACCTACTTCAGCATAAGTTTTTTCTTCTCCTGATTCATCCTTAACTTTAATTTTAACCTCACTTTTTCCTTCTTTTTCTCCTGCAACTAAATCAACATCAACTATTTCAGGAGGATTTTCACTAGTAACAACTTCAACCTTTTCTTCCCCTCCTCCTCCTTGCAAAGCAACTCCTACTCCTTTTTCACTAACACTAACAACAGGACCATCTGTTTTTGCTAATTGTTCTGGAGTTAGTTCCTCATATGCAATAAGAACTTCTCTTCCTTCTTTCATCCCAGTAATAGCTATTTTCTTCCCAGTATTTAAATCATATACTTCAACTCCTCCTCCACTTTCCAATAGAAAAACATCTTTCCTAAAATCAATTTTTCCTGAACCCATAAGGGAAAGAGTTAAACCAACTCTTTCTCCCGAATTCATTGGTGTAAATTTTCTATCTCCAATAACCATATTAGCATTTTGAAAATAAGAATTAACACCCTCTATCTCAACAAAACTCTCCTCTTCTCCCTCAATTGAAGAAAACTCAGCATATGTTCGCTCACCTTCTCCTAAACTCGAATCACTTGCATCCATATCAACTTTAAACCTAGCATCTTTAAAACTAATCTTTTTCCCACCTTCTTCTATCTTTATCCAACTTCCTTGTGTTACTTCTTCTTCAAAATAACTTTCAGGAGAACTAATACCAACATTATCATAATCCCTTAATTCTGGAAAAACCCTTATTGAACTTTTTCCATCAGCACTTTTATAAAATCCATGTGTATCAATAGTTCCATCATAAATAGTAACTTTTTTACCTTCTTTTGAAGTATAAATAAGATGAGCTTTTTCATCTCCTTTGCTATCAACAAACTCTATACTTGCAACATCTGGACTAGGATTATTCATCCTCATAAAAAGATTACTCCCACTAAAAGTAACTGAACTAACATAAGCATTAGAAGATGTTCCTTGTTCTATTCTTACTTTATTATTATCAAATCCAATAAGGGTAGGAACATTTTTATATCTTCTAGCACCTCCTTCTTGATTATCTTTTGCCCACCCCTCAACTCCTGCTTGGATTACCCTTTCAACATCTTCTGGGTTACTTAAATTTAAAAATGGATCAATAAACTCCTTATCCCAATTATACCCTCTCACAACTCCTACATACCCTAAAACCAAAACAACCAAAATCCCAAATACTATTGCAAAATTCTTCACCATTGCTTTTCTATCTTTTATCATTTTATTCTCCATAATCAATTAAAAATTCAAAAGCATAAGCTTCATTTTTATCTTCTGAAATTACAACAAGTTCTGAATTATCAGCAAAACCCAACATATCAATATAAACTCCTTTTTCATTTGCTTTATCAACTAAACATTCAACACAAAGCATATCTCCTGTCCTCTCATTAGTTTTAACAACATAATCTGCAACTTCTAAAATATCATATAAAGAAGATTCATAACTAACTTTAAAATCTTCTAATTCAATTGTAACTGCCTTACCATCTGTTTTAGCATCAATTGAAAAATCAATCTTAAACAAAACTTCCTCTTCAAAAATCTGAGAATCAACTTTTTTTAATTTATATGAAACTTCAAAGTTTTCCATACTAAATCCTTCCATACAAACATCAACATTATCCTTGACATAATCAGAAAGCTCTTTTTCAACATTGTCTAATCCTGGTATTTTAAATTCTCCTCCCCCATAATAATAAGGAATAAAAGTCCACTCTAAATCAAAATAATCCTCAGAACTTTCAGGCTTATTATAATAACCTCCCTGAACACCAATAGTTTCTATTGAATCTCTTGTTGATTGAGTTATACAATCAGAAATATGATTTTCTATTTCATAAAGTTTTGGTTTAATCTCAGCAGATTCAAAAAACTCTTGACTTAATTTATTTTTCTGATTAGAATTAACAACATAAAAAACAATTCCCGCAATTACTACAATAACAACTGCAACAATAATAAAAATTGTAACTTGCGCTTTTCTAAAACCCCTTTTCATAAATACTACTAAGTATGATTCTTTATAAATGTTTTTATTAATTCAGTATCTACTTACCTTTCTGAAGCTCCCGACGATAAAAAAATACAACCAATTTTACAATTTTTACATTATCGACGATAAATTAAAAATTAGCTTCAAAATACTAAATAATAACTATTAATTTTAAATTTATATTTCAAAAAAACAAAAACATTTAAATACTATTTCTCCTAAACTTTATTATGAAAAAAAGAGGAAGAGTAAATACTAATTCAAAGGCACAGACAACTATTTTTATAATAATAGCAGTAGTTATTGTTGCTGTTGTTGCAGGTGTTGTTTATTTAAACCAAGTAAGCAAGCAAACAGAACTCCAAGAAGTTTTTACTAAATTAGGAATTACAGAACAAGTTTCAACAGTTGAATCTTCAATTTTAAATTGTTTAGATGAAACAGCAGAAAGCTCATTAATTGTCATTGGAATTCAAGGAGGATTTTACAATGAACCAGAAAAATTCTTTGATTTAGGATGGGCAATTATTCCCTACTATTATGACAATGGAGAATTTTTAAAACCCTCAACAGACACAATTGAAAGCGAATTATCAGTTTATATTGACGACAATGCAAGGTATTGCTTTGAATCTCTTGAATATGAAAATTTTGATTTAGCATATAAAGCTTCAGAAACAAAAACAGAAATTAAAAAAGGAGAGGTTTCTTTTAAAACAGATTTATCTTTAACAATTTCAAAATCAGATTTAACATCAGACTTTAAATTAAAAAAACATCCTGTTGTTATTGAATCATCTCTTTATGATATTTTAGAAGTTGCAGATTATATAACAGAGTCACACAAAGAAGACCCTGAAATGATTTGCATAAACTGTGTTGCAGACATGGCAGAAATCAGAAACCTATATGTAGATATGATTGACTTTGGAGATGATGAAACAACAACACTAACAGTTATTTCAGAAAACTACACATCTTCAGAACCTTATATATTTGAATTCCTAAATAAATATCCTATAACAGATATAGAAATACCTCCAGCACCTTAAAACCTTCACTATAATATAAATCACAATAATTAATTTAAAACCTAAAACATTAAAAGCAAAATGATTAACAATGAAAAAAACTTATTTCAAAAAGTAAATAAAAATTATTATTTAATTTTCTTAAGTTTAGTTATGTTTGTTCTTGTGATGAGTTTAAATATTGGAGGGGTTTTTGGGGCAGAAGTTTCTAATATTATTGATTTTGTTGATGGAACTGATTATTCCTCAGCTTGGCTTGAATTTGTAAGAGAAAGAGTTATAAATAATGGTGATGAAACAAGAAGTCAGTTATGGAATAAAATTCAACAAGATAATGATAAAATAAATCTTATTAGAGACCTTTTTACTAAAGATATTTATACAGGCGTTTCAGGAGAAGGTGAAGAAGCAAACCTCTTATTCAAATCACTAACCTTAGAACAAAGAAAAGAAGTCATTAAATTAATTACAGGGGAAGATAACCTACCTATAAAAGGATTAGAATCTGAAGATTTAACTTTAGAATCTCTTGATGAAAACCTAATTTTAAAACATAAAAATGGTGCTTATTTTGATTTAGATGCTCTCCCTGATTTAAAAAAAGGAGTTGATATTAAAGCAAAAACAGAAACTTTTGTAAAAAAATCTCCAGGAAAATACTCCTTAGAATTAAAAGAGCAATCAATAAATTATAAACTTAAATCAGTTGAATATACTGATGACGGACTTGTTTATACTTATGAAACTACATTAAATAAAGAAAAAGGCGAAGTAAAAATAAATTTACAAGGAATAGGAACAATAAAAGCAAATGGAGAATATACAAATGAGAATATTAAAAAATATCCAAATATCTTCTCACCAGAGAAAAAAATAAATCTTTTAGCAGGAACTAAAGGACAAATCACAGTTACTCAAAATGGATTAATTAATCTTGATAATGGAGCTGTTATGAAATATGGAGAACATTCTATTAGGCAAATGATGTCAGTAGCTAACAAAGATAAAAAAGCAGGTTATCAAAATTATGTTCCTAATAATGATAAATTAAAAACATTAGCAAGACAAGGAAAATCAGATGAAACAGGGGTTGTGGATATTGCGAAATTAGGAATAAACCCGCCCCAATCTCTTTCTCCAGTTGATTCAGAAGCTAAACCAAAATTCCAAAACATAATTTTAGATTCAGAACAAGGAAGATTCTTTTTTTCAAGAAAAAGACCAATTAGCTTTATTGATTATGGAGATGTTTTTGAAAATCAGTATCCTACTGGACCTTATATTCAAATAATTTCAGAAAAAAATGGGATTACTCTTAAAGGAAAATCAGATAATTATATTGGTTTTATTGCAAATGCTGGTCAATATATTAAAGAAATAAATGTAAAAAACAGCAAAGGTCAATCTCAAATTTATGGATGGGATAAAAAAAGTCAAGCAGTTTATACATATGGTGCTTTTTACTTTAGAAATGGAGACCTTTTGCAAAAAACATATCAAGATGAAACAAGTACCTATAGGGGTAATCAAGGAAAAGCAGCTGCAAATGTTGGAAAAATTGAAAAAGTAGGGGAAAGAGAAAGAGTAGTTGATAAGGGAATAATTTTAAGAGGAAAAAATAAATATTTGATTACAGAAGTAAATGGTGACGAATCAGTAACTTATTCAGTAAAAACAGATGATGAAAGATATATTACTAAAAAAACAGTTGTACATACAACTGCAATTCCTCAAAGAGAAGCTACAAAAAGGATGGAAAAGATAAATCAAAGAGTTGGACAAATAAGAGAACAAGCAGTAAAAGCAGCAGCACAAGTTGAAATTTCAAAACCTATTACAGAAACCCCTACAACTACTCCTGAAACTACTACTCCAACTCAAGAAACCCCTACCACTTCACAATCAGGGGATACTAGTCCTTCTGTAGAAGGACCTATTCAAGATCCTGTAGAAATTGTTCCTACAACTCCTGTTAATAAACCACCACTAACCATCCCTGCCCCTGAAGGATGGAAGGATGATGATAGTCATCTTAAAATAAGTACAAGTAATTACCAACCTACAAGAAGAATAGCCCAAAGGCCAAGATTAAAAGGATTTTTTAGAAGGTGGTCTTAAACTAACTCTATTCAAACCCCAAAAACCTTCCTCTGTTCTAAATCTTTTTTATAATCATAACCTTTTTTCTTTTTCCAAGATTCTCTAACATCTTCCTTTAACTTTTCTTTCCCCTCATCATCAAGATATCTAATTAAAAACCTAAACCCAGAATAATTCCCATTTATCTCAACCAAACTTGTTAAATTCAAATGATTAATATCTCCAACACTAATCCTAACTCCTTTTTCTTTAGCTAATTTTTCTAAACCATTAATATTAACAGGAAATTCACTAAACCTAACTCTCTGAAAATCAGCAATATATTTTGCTATCTCCAATATACCATTTAAATCAGATTTTTCAGAAAAACAAGTTCTATTAAAATAAATTACACTTTTCTCCCCTTCATCAACACCTTCTTGACATAAATCTAAACAAACATCAACATCAAACTCAACTTTTCTATCTTTAATTAAAACCCCTGTATAAATACTTGAATTCTCTAAATTAAAATCAAAATTATTTCTTAACATCAACAACAACCCCTTACAAACATCGTCACCTAATTCATCTTCAATAAAAGACTTTTCAGGCACTAAACAATTAACACCATTAAAATAATAAGCAACAAATTCTGCTCCTTTTTCAGCCTCATCAAACTCAAACCTATTTTCAGGTTTTGTCACACAATAACCTCCTTGCAAACCAACCAACTTCAAACTTCTTTCACCTAAAACCGGCAAATAATTTCCAATTAAAATATCTAATTTTTTAAATTCATCATCTAATCTTTTTCTTTTTTCACCCTCTTCTCTTAATCTATTATCCTCATTTCCCTCTTCATAAATAAAATCAGTGGTATTAGAACTTGCATTAACACCAAAATCCCTTTCAAACCTAGGAGAACAACTTAAAACACTTCCTAAAACTCCAACTCCAACTAAACCAATTAATCCTTTAAACATTTTTGGCCTTGTAAAAATATTTTTCATTTTAATCTCTCTCTCAAACTCTTACTTAGTTTATCTAATTTACTTATCATTATTTCAATATTTCAAATACCTTATAGAGAACTTTGCATAAGTGCGATTTCCGAAGGAAATTTGGGCAAAGTTCTTCTTAGAGAATTTTGATTTTTGGACTTTTTCAAAATTCTCTATAAAAATCCAATCAAAGTTATCTTTAAATAGCTTGCTTTTTTTATTTAATAATGAAAAAAAGAGTTTGTTTAAGTATTTTATTTTTAATTACAACAATCTTAGTTCTTAACTCAATAACAACAATAACCGCTCAAAATCCTTTTAAAAACGATGATTATAATTATTATATTGAAAGTCTTGAAAATATGCAGGAATTTATTAATCTAAAATACGAAACTAAAAGGGGCGTATGGCAAGGATTTGAATCTCAAGAAAGAATAAATTTTTTAAACCAATATATAAAAACAAAATATCCTAAATTAAATATTCAATTAACTGGTTTTAATTCAAATAAAATTAAATTAGGAGAAAAAGGTGTTATAGGAACTTCTGAGGTTTATATTGACCTTGAAAGATTAGACCAATATAAGGGATTAAAATCAATTGAATTTATTCCATCAGATAAATCAGAAACAGGAAAAGCAAAAATAATTTTTAATTTTGAAAATGGAAAAATAACAACAGATTCTGGTTTTTTAAATCAATATAATACAATTTTAAATACAAAAGATGAAACTTTAGATGGATTTAAATGGAATGGTCAAGGAGAACTCGATATCTCTGAGAAAAAAATTAGCATTAAAAGTAATGCTGAATTTACAAAAAATATTAAAGGATATGATTTTAAAATTAAACAATTTAAAGAAGAAGAACCATCATGGATTAGATTTAATGAAGATGGACATTTAACAGGGGTAAATATTAAAGCAACTGTTTTTGATTTAAAAGAAAAAAAATTTGTTAGTTTTGATTTATCAACTAAAATTCCAATTAAAATCTTTATTGAAAAAAGAGAAGAAGTAACTGATGCTGTGACCAGAAGTTTATTTGGAATTCAAGAAAAAATTGATACATCAGAATTTAACTCTCCCTATATTCATCTTGATGTTCGTGAAAAAAACATTGAAGTTAGTGGGGAAAGTTATATTGCAGTAGATTTAGAACAATCAATTAATAATTTTAAAGCAACAGGAGGCCCTAACTTATTATTAAGAAATGGAAAATCAGAAATTCAATTTGCAAATAACCATATTTATCATGATAGAAAACCTTCTCAAGTTTTATATGAAGTTAAAGAAATTAGCTTAGAGGATTCTGAGGGAAAACAAATAGATAAACTAACTGCCAAAGATATTGGAGGAAGAACACTTCTTTATGACCCTTCTAAAAAAGAAAAACAAAGAGCAGTTATAGCAAGAGGCCCAAGATGGAATCCTGGAAAAAATATTGAAGGACAAATAATAGGAGAAAAAACTCCTGGAAATGAAATAACAGGAGATTTTATTATAGAGAATTTAGGAAGAAGACAAATGCCTATAAAAGACCTTTATGACCAAATAGAATCAAGTATGGACAATGAATTAGAAAAAACAGCACAAAGTCTTGGAACAACAAAAGAACAATTAATAAAAACAGCAGAGACAATAGAGAGTGTTGCAGATACAGTAGAGAGTGTTGTAGATGCAATGGGAAATGTTGCAGAGGCAGTAGAAGAATCAACTAAAAGAGAGATTGCTAGAAGAACTGGGATGGATATTTATATGGATGATGAATCAAGATTAGCAAAGATTTTTAATATTCAAGTTCTCACTCAAAAAAATAAAGATGATATTGAATTTGTAATAAATTATTATCAAACTAAAGAAGTAATTAAAAAATGGAGATATCAATACCCTGCAATCTCACCTTATCAACAACTAAGATTAACATCAGAAGGTTTTTATATAAATGGAAGACAAATGGATTCTCAAGGATTAAGCCCAGTAGTTTTAGCAAGAATTAATCAAGGAGCTGTTGAATCAGGTGTTAGAAATAAATATATTACAAATAGAAAGGCACTTTTGGGATTTATAAATTATAGAAGAGGAGTAAGATAATTTTTAAATAACTTTAAATATACCTTTTTCTTAATAAAAAAATGAAAAGAGGAAGAGTAAATACTAATTCAAAAGCACAAACAACTATTTTTATAATAATAGCAGTAATTGTAGTTATCTTAATAATTACTTTTGTTTATTTTAATAATTCAATCTCATTTACAAAATTAGATGCAGAATATTTTGAATCATCAGAACTAAAACCTCAACTAACAAATATAGAATCTTTAATAATAAATTGTTTAGATGAAACATCAAAACAAGCTTTAGAAACAATTGCAATTCAAGGAGGATATTATGAACAACCTAAAAAAGCACTTGAACTTGATGATGTTTTTGTTCCCTATTATTATTATGAAGGACAATATCAAAACCCAACAAAACAACAAATACAAACAGAACTAGAAAAATTTGTAAATAATAATTTAAAAAATTGTTTAAACAATATTCAAGTCACTGATTTCACAATTAGCATTAAAACACCTAAAACTCAAGCATTAATTAAACAAAAAAATGTAGAATTTAAATTTGATTCTCAAATTAAAATAATCAAAGACAAGAAACATGTTTTATTTGAAATTAACCAGCATCCCCTAACTCAACCCTCAGCACTTTATGATATTCTGGAAGTTGCAGATTATATAACAGAATCTCATAAAGAAGATTCTGAAATGTATTGTATAAGCTGTGTTGATGAATTAGCAGAAAAAAAAGATTTATATGTTGATATAATTCCAATAACAGACATAACAACTTTAATTATAATATCAGATAACAGAACATCAACAGAACCTTACAGTTTTGAATTCCTAAATCAATATACAGGTGATGAAACATCACCTGAATTTGAAGTTGGAGGCAATGTTCCAGAACCTCCTACAGGAGGAGTTGAATAAAATGGGAAATATAAAAGATAAAAATAATCAAAAAACAAATTTAAAATATTTTTTAATTATGTTAATAACATTAGTTATGATTGTGGGGGTTTTAGGTGAAGAACTTTTATTACAAAGTGATGAAAATATTATAATTACAGAACTAAATGATGCAAGAATAAGTGAAACTGCCACTAAATGGAATTCCCTCAACGATGAAAAAAAAATAACAATTTGGCCTAAATTAGAAAAAGCAACTCAATTGAAAATAGTTTATAAATTAACTGATAATGAAAGAACAGAACTTATAAAAATGCTTAAGGATAATGAAAGAAATGAGTTTGTTAAATTAATAATAACTGGAAATAATCCTGAAAAAGATATTAAAGTTGCAGGCCTTGAAAAAGCAACAGATATAAAATATATAACTAATAGAACAGGAGAAAATGAAAAAACATTTCTACGTTTAATTGATGACAAAAAAAATGAGTATGTAATTGAATTAAAATTTCTTTCTAAAGGCAAAGTATCTTCAATAACATTTAATGAAGAACATGGATTTTTATATGAATTTAAAGATGGAACTAAAATTTATCCAGGTGTTCAAGGATATTTTGAACAAGATGATGAAAAAAATGTTTTTTTAAGATTTTATGGTGAAGAAAATGAAAATGCTAGAAAATTAAAAATCCCTTCTCCTTCTGAAAGTGATCCAGATAAATTACTAGAAATAGATTTAACAAAAACCAAAGAATGGGAAGGTTCTAAAATTTCATATGAAGAAGGTTTCTTAATAATCTCAAAACCAGGAGATAATTCAATACAACACAAAATCCCCCTTACAAATCTTCCAGAAGATTTTAAAGAAATAAGTTTTAAAAAAAATACAAACAATCCTAATGATGACTACGGAATATTTTATTATGACAATGAAGAAAATTCAAATTCTGTTTTTGTTAATGATGGTTCTTGGATTGAAAAACATGGTACTGAAGCCACTGCTGAAGAAAAAGCATATGGTAAATGGGTAGTAAAAGCAGAAGATGAAGATAAAACAAAAATAATAGGATATCTTTATCCAGGAACAGCAAAAGGCAATACTTTCCAAGTAGGATTAGCAAAAGCAGGAAAAGATAGAGATATAGAATTGTCAGGATTACATGTATGGGATAATCCAGAATTAGCTGAAGATGATAAAGAAGGACCACATATAACTACTTTTGATAAAGAAGGAAACCAAGTATCTATTTTTCCAACTAATAAAGATAAACCAATTG
>CAYRKK010000012.1:0-18375 GCA_964424875.1 Candidatus Woesearchaeota archaeon | reverse complement strand
TTTATTATTAGAAATAATAAATTAATTGAGTTCAATTAATTTGGGATGGAGCTCATGAAAAAGAATTATTAATAAATCAGACTTGCTAGGATTATCAAAATCAATTTTAGGTTCATAAATATCATAATCTTGTCTAATATTATCTTTCCAATCAAAATCAGAATCTAACCTATCTAAATTACTTGTATTATTAACTGTTTTTTCTAAAAAACTATTATATCTCTCTTTTTCTTTATCTGTAAGAAATTTAAAAACCTTAGAGGGGTTTTCACGAATAAGTTTAATTTTATCATAATACCTATCTCTTCTTTCGAATTTTGAATCAGAAAAAAGAACATCTAAATCTTCCTCATCTAACCCTTTTACTGCAGAAAATTCACCTTTTTCAGGAATCAAATCATCCCTAGAAAAAAACAGGCTCAGGTTCTTCATAAACAACTGAAACACTTGAAGGTGCTTCTGATTTTTTATCAGAACATCCAACTAAAGAACTACTAGCTAAAACAACAGCACTTAAACCTGCATATCCTAAATTTCTCATAAAACCCATAAATACTTTAAACATCTAGAATATATAAATTTTCTCTTTTTCAATTTTCTTCAATCACCTTTAAATATTCTTATTTCTTTTATCAAATATGAAAAGAGGCAAACTAAATTCAAAAGCACAAACAACAATATTCATAATAATCGCAATTCTAATAATAACAATCACAATCATTTTCATAGCAACTAAAACAAACATACTAAAACAAAAACAACAAGTATCTCCTGAAATCCAGCCAATTTATTCTTTTGTTCAAGAATGCATAAAACAAACAGCAGAAAATGCTATCTACCATATTGGACAAACAGGAGGATATAATATTGTCCCAGAAAACCAAGAAATAATAATCTTAGACAATGAAACATATTTAGAAATTGCACATTACCTTTACAACAATGAAAACCAAATGCCATCAAAACAAACAATTGAAAATGAAATATCTCTTTACATAGATAATTTTGTTTATTTTTGCATTAATGAATTTAAAGATTTCCAGGATTTTGAAATTAATTATCAAGAAATGCAAACTCAAACACAAATCAAAGATAATAAAATTTTATTTAATATCAATTTTCCTATAAATATTTCAAAAGCAGAAAAAACTTATTTAATCAATGAATTCAACAATATTGAATTTAATATAAGATTTGATAAAATTTACAACACAGCAGAAAAAATAATGGAAAAACAAATGCAAAACAAAAATGCTATTTGTTTTAGTTGCCTGCATGACCTAGCTCAAGAACAAGACATGGAAATCTATTTTTCACAAGCAACCAACAACACATTTATTTTTACAATCATAGATAAACAATCAAAAATCTATGACAATGATTATGAATTTTATTTTGCAAATAAATATGATTTTCAAGAAGAATCAGTAATATAAAATGAAATTTAAAAATAATGCACTATTAATCTCAATCATAACAACACTTCTCCTGCTAATCTCAATTAGTTTTGTTTCAGCACCATGGAGCTGGGATGGAAATACTTATACTGATGATGAAAATGGTGTAGGAGGAGAAATAATCAAATTTGCAGAAGATATCTTAGTAATCACAAAAAATGCAGATATAAAAGATGAAGCTAATAAAAAAACCATTACAATTAAACAAGGAGGTTCTATTGAAATAAAAGGAATAAAATATCCTATTAACACAGCAGAAAATAATCAATTTGTTTTTAATCAAAATGGAGAACTAATAGAAGAAACTAAATTCACAACTTCTGAAGATTATGAATATAAAATAAAAGCATATAATATTTTACTACCTTCTAAAACACAAGTTACTTATGAACAAGACAGGGTTGTTTTTAATCTTCCACCAGGTTCTCAAGTTTCAAGACCTGAAATAGCAGAAGACTCAGGGGAAACAGCAGACCCAAAACAATTATTTGTTTATCAATCAAATGATGTAATTAAATTAGAAAATGGAAGATGGTTTGAAACCAAGGCAGGTTCAGAGGGAAAAACAACTCTTTATTATCAAGATTATGGTTTTTATTTTACAGATAAAAATATTATTATTAAATCAAGCAGAGGAGATGAATTATTAATTTATAATCCTAATTTTAATAATGAAGAGGAAAGTAAAAGAGAAATTTATTTATATTCTAGTGAAAATGATATAAACCCTGAAAAAAACTTTGTTTTACTTAATATCAATAAAGTAATTTTAAGTTCTTCAAATGAAAATGGTCCTGCTGTTTTTTTTGCACCAGGCAATAGAATGGGAATTGCATCTAATTCAGAACATACTGTTTCTGCTCAAGCAAAAAAAGGAAAAGTCATTGTAACACCAGCCAAAGATACAAAAATACCAAGCATTAAAATAAATGGAAATAGTCTTGTTAATTTAGATAAAAGAAGTTTTTTTGCACAAAATAATGAACTATGGTTTCATCCAGATACAGAACTTATAGGAGATTTTAAACATGGAAAATATGATGCTCCAATTGAACTAACACTTATAGATAAAGATGAAAAAGATGTGAAAAATTTTAATGTTTATTCAAATTCAAGAGACCAGTATGCATCTGTCATCAATGGAAATTTCCAAGGACCTTTAAAATCATTTAAAACAAAATTAGGATTTTTTGTTTCTGCAACAGTTGTGTTTAATCAACTAACACCTTCTGCTCAAGATTTTTATTCAGGATTAAGTGAAGAAAGACAAATGGAACTTTTAGAATATGCAGGATATTCACAAGATACATCTATGGGTGTAAAAGGAATTTCAGAAACATCTAAAAAAACCCAAACAGCAAAACTTCAAAGTGCACTAAATAATTTAATTATTGAAGAAAAAAGGAGAAGACAAAATCCTTCAGCAGTAAGTGTTAGAATATTGGGGGGGGGAGGTTCTGGAACAATTATAGGAATAGATAAAGAAGGTTATCCAATTGTTTTAACAGCAGGACATTTAGGAGGTGCTTCTCGACCAGGATATAAATATTCTAAATCCCGTTTAGGAGGAATAACATTGCCCGATGGAAGAAGTTTTGATGGAGTAGTTATTGCAGGCATAGGAAGATATAATTCAGGTCAAGATATTTCAATCATAAGATTAACTGAAAAAGTCGAAGGCATTCCTTATGTTCCTATTGCTTCTGAATCCCATGTTATAAATAAAGGAGATTTAGTTTTAAAAATTGGTTACCCTGCTTATAAAAACAGACAATTTACACAAACTCAAACTAACATTGTTCAGGTAGGGGATATTGGAAAAACACTAACTAGAAGTAGATCTTATGGTGGAGAAAGTGGAGGAGGATTATTTCATAATGGAAGAGTAATTGGAATTGTATCAACTAAAGAAGGAGGATATACTGGCATTGGTTTTATCAGAAGTTTTCTAAGGCAAAATGGTTACGATTACCTAATATCAATCATCTTATCCGTCATAAAACTCCATCCATTATAACATCCCCTAACTTCCTTCCCAACTATTTCAATTATTAATAACATTAATTAATTTTCACTTTAATCTCAAACCCCCATTACATTTAAATAATATCTTTTCTTTTATCCATCATGAAAAAAAGAGGACAAATAAGCTTAAAACAAAAAGCACAAACAACAACTTTTATAATTATTACAATAGCAATTATTGCAGCAATTACAATTTTTCTTTATTTTAAATCATCATCAGCAGAAACAGAACTAACAAAAGATTATTTTATACAACATAGAATAGAGCCTTCAACAAATAATATACAAGACTTTGTTATAAACTGCTTAGAAATAACCTCAAAAGAAGCTTTAGAGGTTATTGGAGTTCGAGGAGGCTATTATAACAAACCCCAATATTATTATAATTTAGACTGGACATTTATACCTTATTACTATTATCAAGGCCAGTTTCTTATGCCTTCAAAACAAACAATTGAAAATGAACTTTCCTCTTATATAAATGATAATTTAGAATATTGTATAAAAGATATAAAATTCAAAAACCTTGAGATAACATTTAACAAACCTCAAGCTAAAACTTCTATTAATCCTTCGCAAGTTGAATTCACAACAACTTTTCCTTTAACAATAAAACATCAAGACCAAACAACAACATTTCAACTTTCACAACATCCTGTAACAATAAACTCTTCATTATATGAAATCATAGAAGTTGCAGATTATATAACAGAATCACATAGAGAAAATCCAGATTTAATGTGTATTAATTGTATAACAGAAATAGCTAAACAAAGAAAACTCTATGTTGATTTCATAGCTTTTGAAGATGATTCAACCTTAGTCATGCTCTTAGAAAACTCAACATCTTCAGAACCTTATCTTTTTGAATTTTTAAATAAATATTAAATAAGATTACATCCCTCCACAATAAATGTAGACTTTCTTATTATCTTTTTAAGAACACCACTAGAGCTGCTCTTTAAATCTTAACCTGTGTAGTGTTAATGATACCACATCCTTAAGAATGTGGATTTAATAAAACTATTAATAATAACTGTTCTAAAATTTAGAACATTTGTTCACAAAAACAGAACATAAATCACAAAGAATCACTCCACATTTCAATTATTCTAAAATTAATTTTATTTTTATTTAAAAAATCCTTAAACTCATTTGAATTTTCAGAAACCATTGCAATAATTCCTTTTTCTAATCTTTTTCCATTAAGCGCCTCAATCATACCTTTCTTAATATATTGTTTTTTCCCTATTTTCTGACTATATCCATACATTTTTCTCCAAATACTAACTTTTTTAGCTCTATTTAATTTATTAAATTTTAAAATAAAAATAACCCAACTTTCTATATTTTCAGGAATTTCTTTATATCCTCCATATAACAACAAGCCATGACTTTGTATACTCCTCTTTAAACTAGGCCATTTTTCTAATCTACCTATTTTAAAAGAAATAGGATTTTCAATTCCTTTTAATATCCATTTTTCTTTTTTAGTTTTATCAAATTCATTTAACAATCTCTGTATCTTATCTTCTTTCTCATTACTTTCTAAAAAAATATCAACATCGCTTTCTTCATCAAATTTTCCTGTTACAACAGAACCAAATAAAATAGCTTTATCTAAATTTATTTGGTTTTCTATTAAAAAACCTACAAAATCCATTGCATAAGCAATTAATTTATTCTTCTTAGAAAACCTTATTTTTTCAAAATTTTCTTTATTTTTCATTTTTATTCTCCATTAGATTATTTAAAATCTTATCTATTTCATTAAAAATAAACAAAACATCTTTTATTTCTTTTTCTGTTTTTTGCGAACCATAAATTAAATTTTCAGATTGCAATTCAAGTTTAATAATTTTCTCAATAATTAAATCCTTTTTTGAAAAATCAGAAAACCTTTCAGAAATCTTTTCAGATTTAAACCATCTATGATTTATCTGAAAACCAATTTCAATAATATTTATTTTATGCAAATATGCAGATAGCAATTCTATAACAGCACGAGAACAATGAAAACCAACAATCCTCTGAGATTTTTCCAAACCCCTATCAATTGCCCAGCTAATTGCATCTTTATGTTCTTCATAAGCATTTAAATGATCTTCAATTTTCATAAAAAAACTTATGTTACTAAGTATATAAACTTTTCGTTACCAAGTAACATAAATTATGTTACTGAGTATATAAAATAATACTACCATAAATCAACCAACCTTCTTTATATTCTTAATTTTCTACTATTTTCCACACCCATCCCAACATTTATATAATATATTTATTTGATTATTTTATGAAATTAAAAAAAAGAGATGTTCAATTAAAAAAATTAAAATCCTCTTACAAGATGTTTGTATTAAGTTTAGTTGTGGTGTTTTTAATGGTGGTTTTGAGTGGGGGGGTTGTTGGGAAGTGTTCAGGTGAACAATGTAGTGTTCCTGCAGATGCAAGAATAGCTGGTGATCGTTTTGAATTTTCAGGAACCCCAACACAAGGAACAACCCCTTCTGAAATTTCAGCAGAAATAAAAGGAAAAGAATTAAAACCTAGAAAGGGAGATATGAACTATTATGATGAAACTAAAACAAGTGAAGAAATAACAACTGAAGAATACCGTGATGAACAAGGAGATACAATGCGTAATCAAGATCTAACAACAGAATTAATGTTATCAGCTGGAAATCTAAAAGACACTTGGGACAACATCCCCGATACTAAAAGACAAGAATTTGTTAAACAACAGGGAGCAAAAGCAGGAAGAGAATTAACTGGAAAACAATTAACACTAACTAATGAATTAAGAGATCTTTTAAGATCTGAACAAGGCAAAGAAGCATGGAATAGTTTACCAAGAAATGAAAAAAATAATGCTGCAATTCAAATGGGTTATCCTATTAACCCAAGCTCAGACCTAACTGGTTGGGAATGGACAGGAGAACACACATTACAATTAAAAGATAAATCAAACATAATTGATATGATTAATATGGGAAATCGCGATTTAACATTTCTTGAAGATGGGAAGATTTTAAGTAAAGGACCTAATGGTGAAACATACTTTAAGGGAGGTGTAGAATACTCACTAAATCCTCCAGGAACTCCATCCCCACAATATGCTCAAGGACAAAGTGCAGGTAAAGATAAAGGACTTTTAAATGAATTTTTCAATGAAGTATTTCCAATGATAGAAAAAATATTAAGTGGTATTGATAAAAATTCAAAAACAGGTTCTAATGGAATAGGTCAAGGAAGTGTTTATGGAGACCATAACTCAGGCATTAATTTAGGTATGGAAGGAGGAAGAGAATTTCTTCAGGAAACTGATGATAAAATAATTGGAACTGCTCAAAACAACCCTGACGAAAAAGCTACTATTAATATTGATAAAGATGCAAAAAATCTTAAAGCTACAAATGCAATACTTGCAACAAACCAAGGGGCAGATATTTACACCCAACAAGAAACAGATGTTCATCTTGAAGGAACTCCTGATAATGCTTTCGCTGCCTCACAAGAAACATCTGAAACATTTTCAACAACAGGAACACCAACAACTCCAACATCCAATACTGTAACAACAACTCCTTCAGCTATCCTTCCAATAATCCCTAAATCAATAACCGCCCAAGCAATTTTTAATGAAGAACAAATTAACTTAGGACAATACATAAAACTAATTGAACACAATGTTGACATGTCAGGAAAAGACATAACAGTTGATATTTTAAAATCATTTAGCAAAGCAGAAGCAGGAGGGCAAAACCTAAGAGTTTATTCAGGAGACATTCAAATAAGATTTGAAAACCAGAAAATATTATATCCAAGATTAATAAAAAATGCTCCTTATGGAATCTCTGAAATCTCAAACAAACTTGACAGAAACAATAAATTCAAACTACAACATTACACAACTCAAAAATCACAACTAACAGATAACAAACAAATAACCTCTGTTACAGATTTGACAGCAAAACATCCAACAAAAGAGCTTTTAATTTCAAAAATAAGAAAACCAATGTGGAAAACCAAGAAATAAATTCAAATACATTAATAAGAGAGATTCCTTATTATCTTTTTAAGAATATCATTAAAACTACTCTCCCTAAAGCTTAGCTTGTGTAATATTAATGATATTTCTCAAAATATGAATTTAATAAAACTCAAATTTCTATTATCTAAACCATCTTTCTGTTACAAATAACATAAATTATGTTATAAATAACAATCTCAAAAACTCACCTCTCTCAACTAAAAATACTAATCAGATTCAACAGGTTCTTCTTCAGAAGCTTCACTTTCTTCTTGTTCCTTCTCATTCATTCCACAACATCTAGTCATTTTAGCCTCCTTATTAATACATTTAATAGTTTAAAAAAATTAATTAAAAAGAGGTAAAAAACCGAAGTTCTATACCTCTATTCAACCGAAGTTGAATAATAAACAATATAAAATAGAGTTTTTAAGCTTTTCTCACTCCCTAAAAGTTAATAAAATCCTTCAATACCTCTTCTTGAAAATTCTTTATTAATCATAGATAATATCAAATCAGCTCTTGCTTTAAACTTTTCATAATTAGGATGAGGATTATAAAAAAAACAAAAACAAGCCCTATGCTCTTTTTCATAAAATCTCATACTTTCTTTTAATTCATGTATTTTTTCTTCTTCATTAAAAAGAACAGAATCAGTTAAACTATTAGTATAGTAATATAAACCTAATAAATCCTTATCAATAAGTTCACTTAATTTAATAAATATTTTTTCTAATTTCTGGACTTCTTTTCTTGCCCCTATTTTCCAAAACTTTATCATAATATTTATAATAAACAAAACTATTTATAATTTTCTTTATTAAATCAAATCACCTTTTTTTATATTAAATTCTATTCACTCATCCTCTTCATTAACAACCACATCCTTAACCAATTTTGCAACACTGCTAACTCTATCTCCTTGATGTAATTTAATAATCCTTACACCAGAAGTTACACGACCCATTACTCGAATATCTCTAACACCTGTCTTAATCACAATTCCTTTTTTAGTTGAAACAACAAACTTATCTTTATTATCAACATCAATACTATCAACAACATCTCCTGTTTTATCATTAATCCTTAAATTTATAACACCTTTTCCAGCTCTTCCAGTTAATCTATAATCTTCAATCACACTTCTTTTTCCATAACCTTTTTCAGTTATAGTCAAAATACTCATTTTATTATCTTCAACAATTTCCAAACTAACAACTTTATCATCTACTAACTTAATTCCACAAACACCATAACTTGCTCTTCCCATATCTCTTACTCCATCTGAATTAAATCTAATTGCCTGGCCTTTTTTACTGATTAACATAATCTCCTGACTTTTTCTAATTCTTTTTACATCCACAACTTCATCACTATTATCAGCAGGAAGATTAATTATTCTAACACCAGAATTTCTTGGCTTTGAAAACAATTCCAACCTAATTTTCTTAACCTGCCCTTTTTGAGTAGCCATAAACAAATAATCTTTAAAATCTTTAACAGCAATTACATTGGTTATTCTATCTTCTTTAATGTTTAATAAATTAATAATTGCCTGCCCTTTACCATACCTTTGAGTCTCAGGAACTTTGTAAGCCTTTAACCAAAATAATCTTCCCCTTGCAGTAAATAATAATAAATAATCATGAGTTGAACAAGTGATTAATTTTTTAACAAAATCTTCTGAAGTAAGTTCAGCTCCAATAACTCCCCTGCCTCCTCTTTTCTGTTCATTGTATACTCTTAATTGCATTCTTTTAATATAACCCTTATCTGTAATAGTAATAACAACTTCTTTTTTCTGAACTAAATCTTTTTCCTGAATCTCTTTAACTGCTTTAATAATCTGACTTCTTCTTTTGTCACCATAATTTTTCTTTAACTCATTTAATTCTCTTTTAATTATTTTTAAAATCTCATTTTCATCACCTAAAATTTGTTTAAGTTCTTTAATTAATTCTTTTAAACTTTTTTCTTCTTTTTGTAATTTCTCTTTTTCTAAAGATGTTAATTGTCTTAATGTTATTTCTAAAATAGCTTCAGTTTGTTTTTTACTTAATTTAAATTTATCTTGTAATAATTCAGATGCTTCAATACTCGTCCTACTTTTCTTGATTATATTAATAACTGTTTCTAAATTGTTTAAAGCAATCAACAATCCTTCAACAATATGAATTCTAGCTTCTGCTTTACGAAGGTCAAATTCAGTTCTTTTTCTTATTATTTTCCTTCTGTAATTAATATAACATTCAATAATTTTCTTTAGATTAAGAGTTTTAGGAATCCCATTAACAAGAGCAACTAAAACAGCATCAAACCTATTCTGTAATCTTGTACTTTTATATAACCTATTAATTGTAAACTGTGAATTAGCTCCTTTTTTCATCTCAATAACAACTCTAACATTTCCTTTTGAACTCTCATCTCGAATATCAGAAACCTCTGTCAACTTCTTATCCCTAACTAATTCAGCAATTTGCTTAACTAACTCTGATTTATTAACTTGATAAGGAATTTCAGTTATTACAATTAACTCCTTATTTTTCCTTTCCTCTGTTGTAACCTTCCCCCTTATAATAAAACCAGATTTCCCAGTTTCATATAACTCTTTAAGATTTTCAGCAACAATCTGCCCTCCAGTAGGAAAATCAGGCCCTTTAATTATTTCCATTAATTCATCAATACTAATTTTTGGTTTATTTATAGTTGCAATAATTCCATCACAAACTTCAACTAAATTATGAGGAGGAATATTTGTAGTCATTCCAACAGCAATTCCACTTGAACCATTAATAAGTAAATTAGGCAATTTTCCAGGCAAGATAACAGGTTCTTTTAATGAATTATCAAAATTAGAAACAAACTTAACAGTTTCTTTTTCAATATCTTGCAATAATTCAACTGATAATTTAGCAAGTTTTGCTTCAGTATATCTTGAAGCAGCAGCCCTATCTCCATCAAGACTTCCAAAATTTCCTTGCCCATGAACCAAAGGATATCTTAAACTAAAAGGTTGAGCCATTCTAACCATCGCATCATAAATAGCCATATCTCCATGAGGATGAAACTTACCCATAGTATCTCCAACAATTCTAGCACTTTTCTTTGTCATACCTTTTTCAAGACCCATTTGCTTCATTGCATAAAGAATTCTTCTGTGAACAGGTTTTAAACCATCTTCAACACTTGGTAAAGCTCTAGCAACAATAACACTCATTGCATAATCAATATACGCCTTCTTCATTTCATTTGAAATACCTGAATTAATAACCCTATTTTCATCTAAATCTTTTAAATTAAGTTCATCTTTTTCTAAATGCTCAATTTCATTTCCATTGCTTTCATTAGTTTCATCTTCTTTATTTAAGTTTTTTTGTTCTTCAGGCATTTTAAAATCCTTTTATTTTTTTACTCAATTCTTCAAAATTTATTTCTTTATAATCACTTTTAGGCCAAGTATCCAAATCATCATCTTTATATCTAGGAACTAAATGAATATGAAAATTAAAAACAGATTGCTGAGCATCATCCCCACTTGCATGTAAAACATTAACACCTGTTGCTCCAATATTCTTCATCATCTCTGAAACTCTCTTAATACTAATTATTATATCTTTTAAAATATCCTCATTTATATCAAAAATATCTCTATAATGCTCTTTTGAAATAACTAAAGAATGTCCTTTAGAAATAGGATTAACATCCAAAATAACTAAAGTTTTATCTGTTTCATAAATCTTATTTGACTTAGCTTCTCCTTTGGCAATTTTACAAAATATACATTCACTCATTTTCCAAACCTCCTAAATCTAATTTATTTAAATCCACTTCTCCACTTTCAACTTCCCTATAACTATCATCATCTTCATGATGAGTTGAAAATTCAATTATCTCACTATCTTCTAATCCTGTAAATCTATGTTTTTTCTCTCTTTCAACAACAAGAACATCTCCTGAATTCATTATCTTTCTTTCTCCTTCATATTCCATTAAAACTCTACCTTTTAGAATAAAAAAAGTCTCATGCTTTTTTTTATGATAATGTATACTGCATCTAAATCCTTTTTTTAAATTTAAAATTTTCCCGCAATATTCATTATTATTTGCAATCCATTCTTCACTTCCCCATATTTTTTTATGAACTTCTAGTTTTTGTATTTCCATCTTCTAAACATCTACCTCTGCAATATTTGCATTTAATTCAATAAATCTCCTTCGGGGTCCAACAACATCTCCCATTAACATTGAAAATGTTTCATCGGCTAAAACAGCATCTTCAATTGTTACTCTTTTTAAAATCCTTTTCTTAGGGTCCATAGTAGTGTCCCATAATTGCTGAGGATTCATTTCCCCTAATCCTTTAAACCTCTGAACATCTGGATTTCCACCCAGTTTAGTAACTAATCTCTTTAATTCATCTTCAGAATAAACATAAAAATCTTTTTTCTTTCTAACTCTAAATAAAGGTGAAACAGCAACATAAATATTTCCATTTTCAATCAACTCAGGCATATATCTAAAAAAGAATGTCAACAACAAAGTCATTATATGCTGCCCATCAACATCTGCATCAGTCATAATTATTACTTTATTATATCTTAATTTTTTCAAATCAAAGTTTTCTTTAACACTTGTTCCAATTGCAGTTATTAAATTTAAAATCTCTTCTGATGACAAAGTCTTAGTTGGATTAGATTTTTCAACATTTAAAATTTTTCCTTTTAATGGTAAAATTGCCTGAAACTCTTTCTCTCTAGCCATTTTTGACGAACCTGCCGCACTATCTCCTTCAACAATATACAACTCTGTTTTCTCAAATTTTTTTGAAGAACAATCAGCTAATTTTCCAGGTAATCCTCCAAATCCCATAACATTTTTTCTTCTAACTAAATCACGAGCTTTTTTAGCAGCATTTCTAGCTTTAGCAGAATTAACAACTTTTTGCCCAATCTTATTTGCAACAGAAGGATTTTCTTCTAAAAACTCACTAAAAGCAACATAAACCATTGAATCAACAATTCCCTTCATTTCTGAATTTCCTAATTTTGTTTTTGTTTGCCCTTCAAACTGAGGTTCACTCATTTTAATATTAATAACAGCAGTCAATCCTTCCCTTGCATCATCTCCAGATATTTTCTCATTTTTCAACATTCCTTTCTTATTAACATAATCATTAACAGCCCTCGTCAAAGCTGTTTTAAAACCAGAAACATGAGTCCCACCTTCAGTAGTATTAATAGTATTAACAAACCCAAAAATATTCTCATTATAACTATCTGTATATTGAACAGCAACTTCTACAACCGTTGAATTTTCTTGTCTTTTAAAATAAATTGGTTTATGTAAAACACTCTTGGATTTATTTATATGATTTGCAAACTCAATCAAACCCCCAGTATAATGAAATATCTCTTTCTTATTATTCTTCTCATCTTTTAAAATAATTTTAACAGGATTTAAAAAAGCAATCTCCTGCAATCTTTTTCTTAAAACAACAAAATCAAAATCCAAAACTGAAAAAATATCTTTATCAGGGAAAAAAGTTATTTCAGTCCCAGTCCTGCCTTTCTCAGCTTTTCCAACTTCTTTGACAGATCCTAAGGGTTTTCCAATTTTATATTCTTGTTGATAAATCTTTCCATTTCTAAAAACTCTTGCTCTTAATTTTATTGAAAGAGCATTAACAACACTAACCCCTACTCCATGCAAACCTCCTGAAATTTGATAAGCATGTTTTTCAAATTTTCCTCCTGCATGAAGTTTAGTTAATGCAATCTCCAAAGCAGATTTTTTATAAATATGATGTTTATCAACAGGAATACCTCTTCCATTATCTCTTACAGTCACACTTCCATCTTTATTAATTACAACTTCAATAATTGTGCAAAATCCCGCCAAAGCCTCATCAACAGAATTATCAGAAACTTCAAAAACTAAATGATGAAGTCCATCTTTACCTGTTCCACCTATATACATGGCTGGCCTTTTCCTAACTCCCTCTAAACCTTCAAGCACTTTTATTGAATCTGCCCCATATGTTTTATCTTCTTCTTCCATTTTAAAGTACTTTAAAATAAAGCCAGAAGTCTCTAATTGATTGCTGAAATTATTAAATTCTCAGTTAGAAACTGACCATATTATTCTATTTTTAAGCCATTTGCCTTTAAAAACCTTTCTATTAAAAAATGGGTTTTATCGACGATAAAATAAAGAAAATCACAAAACCTTCGGTTTTTAACTCTACACTAAAGTGTGGAGTTTGTTTTGGTTTTGAGATTCCCAAAAAAATTTGCATATACTCACCACAACATAAATGTTACGAATTTTTTTAGGATTAATAAAAAACTATAAAAACAAAAAATGTTTTATAATAAAAATACTCATTAATTCTTACTCATCATCTTCATCAATTTCTTCTTCTACTTCTTTTTTCACTTTATCAACTTTTTCTTGAATCTCTTTTTTCTTTTTTTCTTCTACTTTCTTCCCTTCAACTTCTTTCTTTCCTCCCGCTTTTTCTTGGATTTCTATTTTTTTATCTTCAACTTTCTCTTTATCTTTTTTCACACTCTCACCACTCTCACTAAAAACCTTTTTCTTTTTTCCAATTTTTTTCTCTTTTTTTACCCAACTAGTTTTTTTAGGATCTCTTTTCAAATCTAAATTTTTCCTACATTTACTCGAACAAAAATAAATGGTTTTCCCATCGTTTGTAAACAAAGTTAATCCACGTGGAAATTCATAATTTTTTTTACAAAATGAACATCTTGGCATTTTAATTAAGGCAATAACCAATCTCCTAATTTAGTAGCAGCACGATCTAAAATTCTATAAAATACTCTGGGAACTCCTTCATACAAACCTCTAGCCCATGGTGAAAGAGAATCTTGTTTAGTTTTCTTTCCCCCATTACGATGACCATCATAAACCTTATTAATATCAAACCCTCCATCAAATCTCTCACTTAGACGATGATTTCTAGAATTTCTATAATTCATGTATCTAAGAAAACTATGATTTCTCATTTTAATAACTCCCTCTTGCAGTTTTAGATCTAATTCTTCGAGCTTCAATTTGAGTTTCTCTTAACATTAAAATATCTTTTTTTCTAACAGGACCTTTTACATTTCTTCTTAAAACTTTTCCTTTATCATAGCCTTGCAAAACTCTACATTTAACTTGAGTAACTTCTCCTTTTGCACCTGTTCTTCCAACAATAGATTCAACAACAGCAGGAACAGCTGTTTCAGTTAACAAAGCTTCAGCTCCTTTAGAACCACTTCCCTGCCCTTCTTTTGTTTTTTGTGTTTTACTTCCCATTTTGTTTTTAATTATAACTAATATTCCTTTAAATAAAAGCAAAAAAACAACAGCATTTATTTATCTTGGAATTATTAGTTATTATTCTTCTTTAGTTTCCTTTCCAATTCCTTTTACAAAACCAGCAAGCTCACTTTCAGCATCACCAGTATCAATAACAGCAACAGATGCACAACCAACATTTAATCCAACAGAAATACCTAACTTCTCTTTTTTATCAGCTTCAACACAAGGTATTTCTTTTTCCTTGCATAAAATAGGCAAATGCTGTACAATCTCTTTAGGTTCAACATCAGCACCATAAGCAACTAATTTAGCAGTACCTCTCTCTATAGCTTTGGTAACTTCATTAGTGCCCTTCTCAACTTTTCCAGTCTTTCTTGCCTTTTCAATCAATTCATATACAGAAACCATTTTAACCTCCTGTTATTTATTTAGTCATTGGTTTAATAAATTACCAACATAATTAGGGTTTTTAAAGGTTACGAAGGTTGTCAGCCAACCCACTCAGTAACCTGAGTAACCTAAAAACTCAAAAAGTTTTTAAAGGTTTTTACTTCTGAATTTTAAATATCTTTTTAAAAACATAATTCTATACAAATAAAAGTCAATAATCATTTTTATAGAGACAAGAACCTTGGAAGGAAAAGCAGGAGAATTTGTTACACCAACTAATTCTGGAATAAATATAGATTAAGAGGGTTTAGCAAAATTAAAAAGTTCTGCAGTTTCAACTCCAGGCATAAGGGGGTTTGAAAAATTATTTATAATCATATTAGAATATCTTAATGATCAAGGAATTATGCCTTATTCTAATAAGGCAAATACTTTTTATTTAACAAATTGGACTGGAATTTGTTTAAATCCAGTAATTCCTGAAACAGCATTAAGGTTAAGTTTTGCTAATGAAAAAGATACAAAGGGGTATGGTGCTAATTTTTTTAAAAATACACAATCCCCTGTTATTCTTCATAAAACAATTGGATGAATTAAATAAAAAAAATAAAAACAATTAATTCAAAGATTAATCACATTCAACTTCTCTAAAACTTCCCTTACCAAAAATTCCTTCTAAACCCTCAAAACCTTGCTGTATTTCTTGACTACTTCCAAAAAAAACAACATTCTCTACAACACTTGTATAACCTCCAGGTAAGGGTGGATTATACGTTCGAGATTTGACTCTCATTGCAGGACCTCCTGGAATATTATGAGTTACTAAATCGGCGTGATAGTTTAATTCTTCTCCATCTTCTCCACGAACCTTCTTATCCAGAGACCATGAGACATTAGCATCTATCCCGTTCTCCAAATTACTAAACCCTCGGACTATTATTTGTTCAGTAATTCCCGGATTTTGTGCATCATATTTTTTTTTCATTTTATTTATCCTCCTTACATTATTTTATTTATTAGTTACTCTTTAATGGTAACTTATTATAATTAATACACCAAAAATATCTATTTAAACACTTGTGGTGGTTATTACCACCAACAACAAAACTTATTTAAACCTCTAAATCATTATAAAATCATGTATGAAGAATTACTACATGAAGTAGGTTTAAGTATTAATGAAGCAAAAGTATATGAAACTTTGTTTAAAACAGGAGAAGCATCAGTGCAAACTATCTCTAATAAATCCGGGATTCATAGAAGAAATATTTATGATTCTTTAAGCAGGTTAATGGAAAAAAGTCTTGTTTCAGAAGTTTTTGTAAAAGGAGAGAAAAACTTTAAAGCAATAAACCCAAGAAGACTCTTAGAATTATTAAAAGAAAAAGAAGAAAAATTAAACAAAGCTATTCCTGATATGCAGGAAAAATTATCAAAACAAGATGAAAAAGAAGAAGCATATTTTTATAGAGGTATTGAAGGATTTAAAAATTATTTAAAAGATATTATAGAAACAGGAGAACCTGTTTATTTTATTGGAGCTAAAGCATTTTGGTTAGATAAAAGATTAAAACATTTTTTGCCTATGTTTGAAAGAGATAGAAAATTAAAAGGAATTAAGTTTAAGCACTTATTTGATTATGAAATTAAACAACAAAAACCAGAGATTTTAAAAATTGTAGGGAAACCTTACAAATTTATGCCTAAAAAATATTCAAGTCCAACTGCAGTTGATATATTTGGACCCTATGTTGTAACTTTTGTTGGTGTTAAACCTGGTGAACTTTATGATGAACCTTTAATGTTTGTTATGAAAAGCAGAAAACTTGCAGATGGTTATAGAAAATTCTTTCAATTCATGTGGGATCATTGTTCTGAAGAATAACAACATTAAAATTACTTCCAAATGACCTCAATATTAGAAAATCAGTCATACTTTTCTTTTTGGCATTACTAAACAAAATAATGTAGTAATAAGTATTATGAAAAGTGAACTTAAAACAGTCATAACATTATTATTTATCATATTGCTGTATATAAAAATAGGTAACCCTACAAAAAATGCAATCAAAACTCCCCAAAAAACTCCTTTTGGATTTAATCTATCCCAATATAAACTTAAAATAGTAGGAACAACAACACAAGCTGCAATTGTATTAAAAATCCACCATAACTGAAAAAGTTCAAATCCTGGAATAAAAATAACTGCCATAGCAACTAAAAATCCAACAATTGTCAGAACAACCATAGAAGTTCTTGAACCTGCTAATCTTCTTGCATCTAATAAAACTTTCTTTAGTTTTTCTTTATCTGATAATTTTTTTCCTTTTTAAAATCTTAACATTAAATTTTTCTCCTCTTTGTTATATTTCATAACATCTGTTGCATACAAACTTGCTCCTGCATTTAAACCAGAATCTATTGTAGAACTTAATGCAGATAATAACATTACAACAAATAATATTGATGCCCATAAAGGAAGTAATTTACTTACAACTATAACTCCTATCATAGAAGCATCAATTCCTTCAGGCAATGTTATAGCAAGCTCAGGATTTGCTCCAAGAAAACCTAGAAGCCCTAATGCAATTGGAACTATTCCAAATGCTAAAGCACCAAAAATAAATGCTTTTTTTAAATGACCTTTTTTAATAGCAAATCCTCTTTGCCAATATTGCTGGTCAGAAATTGCTCCAGAAATTAAACCAATAGCAGTAACTATCCCTAATGAAAAAGCTAATCCTGGATCAAATATATTAAGGGTATTCATCTCAATACCTCTTAATCCAGCTAAAATGGCATCAGCTCCTGTTAATACAATAATCCATGGAATAATAATTATTAAAGATAATATTATTATTATTAATTGAACAAAATCTGTTATTACAGAAGCTTCTAAACCTGAAATCAATGAGTAAATTAAAGGAATTGCAGCTAATAAAGCAATTGTTAAAACAGCTACTGCTTGATAAACTGGTATGCCTAGCATCAATGCTAAGAGATTACCTCCTGCATATAATTGAACAGTTACAGCCATTAATTGATAAAAGAAAAATGGAAAAAGATATATCTTATGAACTTTTTCATCTTTTAATTTAGGTGATTAGTGTAATTCCGGACTAAACTGCCCTCCTTATACAAATATCA
>CAYRKK010000011.1:0-19215 GCA_964424875.1 Candidatus Woesearchaeota archaeon | reverse complement strand
TATAAATCTTTTGCTTTAAAAAAACAAAAAATTTATTTGGTTAATGCAAATTCTCATAAAGGGATTACATTAAAAAAAATTAAAAATATATTAAGAGATGAAAAACTTGATTTTTTATTTATAGATGGAGATCATACTTATGAAGGAGCTAAAAAAGATTTTGAAATGTATCAAAGTTTAGTGAAAGAAAATGGAATAATTGCTCTTCATGATATAGCTAAGAGTGATGTAAAAGAGTGTAAAGTTGATAAGTTTTGGGAAGAATTAAAGAAAAAATATAAAGGATTGGAAATTATTAATGATAAAAATCAGGGGTGGGGAGGGGTTGGAGTTGTGAGAAATAAGGCTCCATGATATAAATATTTAAAAATAGTTAAATTTTAAGGAAAATTATGGTTGAAAGAAACACAATTGATCCTAGCCCATATGAAATTATGACTCGTGCTTTATGTGATAATTTTCCAGAACAAGTGGATTTAGCTTTTCTTCATGCAGAAACAAAAGATAATGAAAGGTCTTGTCTTCAAGCAGGAGCAGAGTTTTATTTAAATGGTTTTACTCCTAAACTTGGAATACTTTGTGCTGATGCATCTATCTTTGATGAAATGATTGAGAAATACGAAAAAGGGAATCCAGAACTTGCAGGAAGAATGAAACCTCATCTGACACCAAAAGATGATGGTTCCATGGTGGGTTATTTGGGTTTTAAACATTGGAAGGAAAGCCTTGTTGCATCTGGAGTTAACAGAGAAGATATAGTGTTAATAGAGCCTAGTTATAAAGTCTGGCTTTCTACTGATGGAGAAGCAAGAGGATTAGTTGAGTATTGCAAACAACAAAGAATTGAAAGAGTTTGTATTACTGCTCCTCCATTTCAACAAACTCGTGCATTTATTTCAGATATAAGTGCAATAATACAAGAAGGAGCAAGTGGTTTAAGAGTGTATAGCCGACCTGGACATCACTTGGATTGGAATGAAAAGGTCACTCATTCACAGGGTTTTGAAGAAGGAACAAGAAGAGATTTTATTGAAGGAGAGTGTAAAAAAATTGTTAAATATCAAAAATCAGGAAGTCCTCCTCTTTCTAGTTTTAAAGAGGTTCTTGGGTATTTAAATAGAAGAGGATAAAATTGTTCTTTTTAATAAGGTAGATTATAAACAATATACTCTAATAAAACAATCTTTATAAGTTTAATTATTCTGGTTTAAAAATTAAAAAAGAAAATGAATTTGAGAGAATTTTTTAATGGAAAAACAGTTTTAGTTACTGGGCATACTGGCTTTAAAGGAGCTTGGTTAAGTTTATGGTTAAATGATATGGGAGCAAAAGTTATAGGTTATTCTTTAGATGTTCTTCCTGGAGAAAATCTTTTTGAATTAACAAATTTAAAAAATAGAATTGTTGATATTAGGGGAGATATTTGTGATTTAAAAAAACTTGATGATGTTTTCAATGAATACAAACCAGATATTGTTATTCATCTTGCTGCTCAAGCAATAGTAAGAGTTTCTTATGATGCTCCTATTGAAACATTTACAACAAATATTATTGGAACTGTGAATGTTCTTGAGTGTGTAAAGAGATACCAGATAAAATCTTGTGTTTTAATTACAAGTGATAAATGTTATAAAAACATTGAACAGGAGAGGGGTTATAAAGAAACAGATGTTTTTAGTGATCAAGATCCATACAGCTGTAGTAAGGGTTGTGCAGAAATGGTTATACAATCATATAGAAATTCTTTTGGACTTAGAGTGGTTAGTGGAAGAGCTGGGAATGTTGTTGGAGGAGGAGATTGGGCTGTTAATAGAATTGTTCCCGATATAATTAGAGCAATAAAAAAAGATGAAAAAATAATTATCAGAAATCCAAAATCAACAAGACCATGGCAATTTGTTCTTGAACCTTTAAGGGGATATTTAATATTAGCTAAAGAACAATATGAAAAAGAGAATTTAAATGAAGGATTTAATTTTGGACCTGATAGAAATTCCATAATTCCTGTTATAGATTTAACTAAATTATTAATAGAAAAATGGGGTTTTGGAGAAATAGAAGTTCAAAAAGATAAATCAAATAAACATGAAGCTGGGCTTCTTTATCTAGACTGTACAAAGGCTAGAGAAAAAATTGGATGGAAAACTGAATTAAATATAGATAAAGTTGCAGATTATCTTGTAGAATGGTATAAAAATTATGAATCAGAAGATGTTTATCAACTCTCTATAAATCAAATCCACAAATATGAAACAGAAGTGAATAATAAAAAATTAAAATGCAGATTTTGTGGAAATGAATTAAAGCATGAATTTATTGATTTAGTTAATTCTCCTCTATCAAATTTAAATTTGACAGAAGAACAATTAAATGAACCTGAAAAATTTTATCCATTAAAAATTTATGTTTGTGATAAATGTTTTTTAGTTCAGATAGATGAATATAAAAAATCTCAGGAAATTTTTAATGAAGATTATCCTTATTTTTCTTCTTTTTCAACAAGTTGGCTGGAACATGCAAAAGAGTATGTTGATATGATGATTGAAAGATTTAAGTTTAATAAGGGTTCATTTATTATTGAAATTGGTTCTAATGATGGTTATCTTCTTCAATATTTTAAAGAAAAAGAAATTCCTTGTTTGGGAATAGAGCCTGCTTCAAACACTGCAAAAGTTGCAAGGGAAAGAGGAATAGAGACTGTTGAAAAGTTTTTTGATATTGATTTTGCTAAACAATTTGTTGCTGAAAAAGGCAAAGCTGATTTAATCTTGGGTGTTAATATGCTTGCTCATAATCCAAATATAAATGATTTTGTCAGGAGTCTTAAAATTGCTCTTAAAGATGAGGGAATAATAACAATGGAATTCCCACATCTTATGCAACTTGCATTTAACAATCAGTTTGATACAATTTATCATGAACATTATTCATATTTTTCTTTTATGATTATAAAAAAAATTTTTGAAAAACAAGGGTTTGATGTTTTTGATGTTGAAGAATTTCCAAAATATGGAGGATTAATAAGAATTTATGCTAAACATAAGGAAGATTATACAAAAAGAATTTCATGGAGAGTCGAAGAAATGTTAAATAAAGAAAAAAGTTTAGGAATGAATACTCTTGATTATTATAAAAATTTTAGTAAAAAAATAAATAAAGTGAAATATGATTTATTGAGTTTTTTAATTGAGCAAAAACAAGCTGGTAAAAATGTTGTTGCTTATGGTGCTGCTGCAAAAGGAAATACTCTTTTGAATTATTGTGGTATAAAAAAAGATTTAATTAAATTTGTTGTTGATAAATCCCCCTATAAACAAGGAAAATTTTTACCTGGAAGTCATATTCCTATTGTAGATGAGGCAAGAATAAAAGAAGAAAAACCAGATTATGTTTTAATTCTTCCATGGAATATGAAAGATGAAATTATAGAGCAATTGGATTATATTAAGAATTGGGGGGGCAAGTTTGTTATTGCTATTCCTTTTTTAGATATAATTTAAGGAGTTTTATAAAATGAGAAAAGTTTTAGTTACTGGTGCTACGGGGTTTATTGGGAATTATGTTGTTGGGAAATTAGTGGAAAGAGGTTTTGAAGTTATTGCTAGTTCAAGAAAAAGTTTGGAAGAAGTTCAAAGATTTGATTGGGTTGACAAAGTTAAATATGTTCGGTGGGACCTAAATAATTTTAATGATAATTTTTTTCAGTTATTTAAAGAACCAGATTTGTTAATTCATCTTGCATGGGAAGGAACTTCAGATCTTAAAAGTCTTGTTCATATTGAGAAGAATCTTTTTTCAAGTTATTTTTTTATTAAAAATATGATTAAAAGTGGATTAAAAGATTTAGTTGTTATTGGTACCTGTGTTGAATATGGGATGAAAAATGGATGTTTAAAAGAAGATATGAAAACAGAGCCTGTTGTTCCTTATGCTATTGCTAAAGACGCACTTAGAAAATTTATTGAAGAATTGGGGAAGAAATATAAATTTGATTTTAAATGGATAAGATTGTTTTATATGTATGGTAAAGGACAAAGTCCTAATTCATTATTGTCTCAACTTGATAAAGCTTTGCAAAATAATGAAGAAGCATTTAATATGTCTGGAGGAGAGCAATTAAGAGATTATCTTTATGTTGGAAAGGTTGCAGAGTATATTGTTAAGATTTCCATGCAAAATAAGATTAATGGAGTGATTAATTGTTGTAGCGGAAAACCTGTATCAATAAAGGATTTAGTTGAAGAACATTTGAGGAAACGAGGCAGGAATATAACATTAAATTTTGGTCATTATCCTTATTTAGATTATGAGCCTATGAGATTTTGGGGAGATATCGAGAAGTTGAATAAAATTTTTTTTAAACAAAATTAATTTTAAGAAACTTCGGTAATTAGTTTATCTAAGTATTCCTCTCCTTCTTTGCTGCATTCTTCTGGAGCCCAAGATGCAAACTCTTTGTATTCATTATCATTTACATGATTATCCATATAAAGTTCACATAAAATTGTATCAGATTCTTTTGCTATGATTGTATGGAAAGTATTAGGGGGGATTTCTAAATAAGGGATTTTATTTGGACCAACTATTATATGTTCAATTATATTCCCCTTATCATTAAAAAATACTATAATTAAGTTTCCACTTATTGGAATTAATATTTCTTTTCCTTTTTTAGAAATATGTCTATGAGGGCAGACATAAGTCCCTAGTTGAAGGGCATTAAATAAAACTGAAGGAATATCTTTATCCCTAAAACCTCTTAAGATATATGATGCTCTTTTTTTAGGTGAGATTTTTGATTTTTCAATCAATTCTTTTATTTCTTGTTTATTTAGATTAATCATCCTCATTCAAAATAGTAATTCAATCTTTATAAACTTTATTTGAGCATATAAAACCTTTTAAGTTGATATTATATTTACAAATAATGGAAGTTTCATTTATCATTGCAAATTATAATGGTAAGGAAGTTATTGAACAGTGTGTTGAGTCTATTTTAAAACAAAATTATCCTCAAGAGAAGTATGAAATTATTGTAGCTGATAATAATTCTCCTGATAAAAGTTGGAAACTTGTTCAAAAGTATAAAAAAATTAAATTAATTAGAAATAAAATAAATTATGGTTTTATAAAAAGTAATAATATTGCTGTTAGGGCTAGTTCTGGAAATTTTTTAGTTTTTATGAATAATGATGTTACATTAAAAGATGTTGATTGGCTTAAAAAAATGATTGCTCGGATTAAGGAGGATGAGAATCTTGGGGGAATTGCATGTAGAATTTTATATCCTGTTTCAAAAAAAACCTGGTATGGGGGGGCTAAGATTTATTTTCCTGGATTTGCTAAACATTTAGACTTAAGAAAAGAAGCTTATGTAGATTATCTTGGATTGGCCGCAGGCATTATAAGAAGAGAAACAGGGGAGATTTATTTTGATGAAAATCTTGAAATGTATGGAGAAGATGCTGAAATATGTAAAAGAATAAGAAAAAAAGGATTTAAATTGCTTTATTATCCTGGTGCTATTGCTTATCATCATATAAGTGAGTCAAGAATCTCTGAAAATGAAGAGTATTATATACAAAGAAACAGAGGATATTATTACACTAAATTTTATGGATTTCTTAGTAAATTTATTTACTTAATAGGAGATATTTTATTCTTCTTTCCATTATTTGCAAGTTATAGAATAGTCCGAAATCCTAAAAGAATTAAATTTTGGAAAAAAATATTGAAAGCAAGAATAGATTCTGTGAGGTTGATGCTAAGATGAAAATAAGAGTCATTCAAATTGCCCATGTATCTCATTCTTTTTTTTTAAGTGAAAATGAGAAAGATTTAAAGAAAATTATTTTGAGTGATTGGTATTCTAGAACATCTCAACAATTAAAAAAATTCTGTCCTGAAATTGAAATAGAATGTTGGTGTCCTGAAAGATTGTATAAAAAAGAAGTAAATTTTGTTGAGTGTGGGATTAAATTTAGAATTTTTCCTGTTACTTTTTCTCCAATGTATGGCTTGGATTTTTCTCTTAAGATGTTAAGTGCACTTAAAGATGAGATAAAAAAATCTAAACAAGAAAATTATAAATTAGTTTTTCATTTACATGAATACCATAATTTGCATGGATTATTAATTGCAAGTTTCTTTAAAGGGCAGAAGATAATTGGACAGCACCATGGGGGAAGCTGGCCTATGAAACATTTAGCAGAATCTAAGAAAAAGAAATGGTTTTTTCCTTTTTTTATTCTTGCACAGATTTGGGAAAATAAAGTTTTGAAGAATATTAATTATTTTTATGCTTTAAGTCAGGATGAAATAGACTATCTAAAAAAATTAGGTCTTGGTTCAAAAGCAAGATTTCAAACAATGGGGATTGAAGATGTTTATTTTGACAAATTAGATAAAAATAAAGCAAGAAAGAAATTAAATCTTGATTTGGATAAAAAGATTTTAATTTATATTGGAAGAATTAATGAATTAAAAGGGATAAGGTATCTTTTAGATGCAATGAAGAAATTGCAAGATTTTGATAAAAAAATTGAATTAAAAATAATTGGTTTTGGACCTCAAGAAAAAGAATTTCAAGATTATGCTAAAAGGTTGAGTTTAAAAAATACTGAGTTTTTAGGAAGTATTTTTGGAGAGAGGAAGTTAGATTATCTAAGCGCTTCAGGTGCTTTGGTTTTACCTTCTTCTAAAGAAGGAGCACCAGTTGTTATTATGGAAGCTATGGCAAGAAATCTTCCAGTTGTTGTTAGTAATGTTGGAGGAACTCCCCTTATGATTAATAATGGAAAAAATGGGTTAATAATAAAACAAAAATCAAGTGAAGATATTGTTAGAGGCATTAAAAAAGTTTTAACTTGGAAAAATAAGAATATAAAAAAATATGCAAAAATATATAAATGGGAAAAAATCATTAAGAATACTGTTGAGGATTATCTGGCTTAAAATGGAAGAAAAAGAAGAAGATTTTATAGGGGAAGATGAAGAAATTCTAAGTAAAGAAGAAGAGGAACAGCTTAAAGAAAAATTAAAATATTATGGATACATATGAAACCAAATATAGTTATGATTATTATTGATGCATTAAGGCCAAGAGATTTAAGTTTATATGGATATTCTAAAGAGACAGATAAGAACATAAAAAAAATTGCATCTGAATCTATTGTGTTTGATAAAAACTTTGCTGCTTCAAATGCTTCATATAATTCGTTAACTGCGATTTTTTCTGGGCAATATCCTACTACAAATGGATTTATTCATCAGATGCCTAGGACTGAAAAATGGGAAATAGATAAATTAAGAAAAAATAAGTTTTGGCTTCCAATTTATCTTCAAAAAAATGGTTATGCAACAATTTCTACAACAGTTCAGCAAATGTGGTTTAAAAAAGGATTTGATTATTATGTTGAAGAGAAAGTTGAGGGTAAAGGAAAATATATAGGTTCATATAAAATCAAAAAATTATTATTAAAACTTCCTAATTGGGTTTATAGATTGGGAAAAAGGCTAGTAAAGGTAAGAGCATCTCCGTTATTTAGTTCTTCTGAAGAAATTATTGATTTATCTATCTCTAAAATAGAAGAAAGTGATAAACCCTTTTTCTTATTCATGCATTTTTTAGATACTCATTGCCCTTATGCAGGGGTTAATACTAAAAGAACAAAGGGTCAGAGAACAGTTAAGAAAATCTTAAGAGATATTGAGACATATTCTCAAAAAGAATATATTAAAAAAAGATTTTTTGATTGTTCTGCAAATTCTTTAGAACAGGTAAGGCAAAAACTTGAGGATTCAATTATTAGTGTTGATAGACAGATTGGAAGATTTATTAGTTTTTTAAAAGAAAAAGGAATGTGGGAGAATACTATTTTTATAATTCTTTCAGACCATGGGGATACTTTTGGAGAACATAAAAATTATTTTTGCAGGGGGGGACTTTATGATGCTTCAATACATGTTCCTTTGATTATACACTTCCCTAGTTTGAAACCTCAGAGAATTAATGAATTAACTTCTAGTATTGATATTGCTCCAACTATCTTGGATTTTTTAGGAGAAGAAAAAAAGAAGATTGATGGGAAGTCTTTATTGCCTTTAATTAAAAAAGGAAAAAAGATAAGAGATGATGTTCTTTCTGTTGATGGTTTTTGCAAAGATAGAATTGCTGTTAGAACTTTAGATAAGAAGTTAATTGTTTCTAAGGGGCCTAAATGTTATTTATGTGGAGATTTGCATTTACTTGATTCTTCAATAGAGAAAGAGGAATTTGATTTAGTTAAAGACAAAGAAGAGTTGGAGAATGTTTATTCTGAAGGAGGAGAGTTGGAAGGGGTTTTGAAGAGGGAAGATAACAAAAACATTTAATAACTATATATAATTATCAGGTTTATGAAAAAACCAAAAGAGCATAAAACTGAATATGGAACTGTTTCTTTGCCAATGCCCCTAATAGATTTGATTAAAAAAAATATTAAAGGAACTGGCATGCAGTCTGTTTCTGCATATGTAACTTTTATTTTAAGACAGATTTTGTCTTCACCTTCTCAAGGAGGGGAGGTTTTGAATAAAGATGCTGAAAAAGATATTAAAGAAAGGCTTGAGTATTTGGGTTATCTTTAATTTTTTATATATTATGATTCTACATAATATTTAAATACTAATTATGTATAATTATACATAATTAAAATGGATGATAAAAGATGTGAGGGTTTTGAGAAATATTTTGATGAAGGGAAAAAGAAAACTGTTTATATTGCAATGTGTGGTGATTTAGTTCATCCAGGACATCTGAATATAATACAAGAGGGAAGAAAATACGGAGATGTTATAATTGGTTTAATGAGTGATAAAGGTTCTGCGGGGTATAAAAGACTTCCTTTTCTTTCTTATGAACAAAGGAGAATTATAGTTGAAAATATAAAGGGGGTTAAAGAGGTTATTTGTCAGGAGAGTTTAGATTATCTTCCTAATTTAAGAAAAGTAAAACCAAATTATGTTATTCATGGAGATGATTGGAGAACAGGAATCCAAGCAGATATGAGGGAGAACGTGATTACGGTTTTAAGAGAATGGGGAGGGCAGTTAAAAGAAGTTCCTTATACAGAAGGTATTTCTTCAACAAAATTAAATAATGCTCTGAAAGAAATAGGAATCACCCCAGAGATAAGGATGAAAAGATTTAGAAGATTATTAAGTGCTAAACCTTTGATTAGGATTTTAGAGACACATAATGGACTTACTTCTTTAATTGTTGAGAAAGCATGTGTTGAAGTTGGTGAGGCAAAAAAAGAATTTGATGGAGCATGGATTAGTAGTTTAACAGATTCTGTTTCAAAAGGAAAGCCAGATACTGGATTTGTAGATTTCACTTCAAGAATTAATACAATAGAACAAGTTTTAGAATCTACAACTAAGCCTATAATTTTAGATGGGGATAATGGAGGGGATGTTTCGCATTTTGTTTTAATGGTTAAGACACTTGAAAGATTGGGAGTAAGTGCAGTGATTATAGAAGATAAAACAGGTTTGAAGAAAAATTCTTTATTTGGAACTGATGTTGAGCAAATTCAAGAAGATGTTTCTGTTTTTGCAGATAAAATTAAAAAAGGAAAAGAATCTCAAATAACTGATGATTTTATGATTATAGCAAGAATAGAAAGTTTGATATTAGGAAAGGGGGTTTATGATGCTTTAATTAGGGCTAAAGCTTATATTGATGCTGGTGCAGATGCAATAATGATACATAGTAAAGATAAAGATACTTCTGAACTTTTTAAGTTCTTAGATGAATATTCAAGATTTGAATGCAAAGTTCCAATTGTTGTTGCTCCTTCTGCATATAGTCATGTTAGTGAAAAAGAACTTCAAGAGAGAGGAGTTAATGTTGTGATATATGCAAATCATTTGTTAAGAAGTGCTTATCCTGCTATGAAAAGAACAGCAGAGATGATTTTAAAGCATGAGAGGGCTCATGAAGTTGAGGAATTTTGCATGCCAATTAAAGAAATTTTAGAGTTGATTCCTTGAGAGAGATAAAGGAGAATATAAAAGTTTAAATAGAGAGATTAATGAATAAAAAAATGGCAGAGTATCATGAAACAGTTATCCCATATTTGAATACAAATCCAGAATTAGATGATGCTGTGTTTGGATTGTGGAAACATTGGAATGAAAATGGGATTGATATGAATTCTGCAATGAGGGATTTTTTTAAAGCTTGTTCTATTGCTCCCAATATAGGGAGGTTTGAGCATTATGTTCCTCATTGTTTGCAAGTTGCAAGAAGATGTGAAGAAAGTGGAAAAAAGATTGCTGAAAATTATCCTTTTTTATCTAGTGAATTAGAACCAAATCAAATGGCATTTAAGGGTCTTATTGAAGATTCTTTTTATCTGGTAGGTGGAAATGGAAAAAATAATCCAAGGGGGGTTGATTCAAATCCTTATCATGAAATTTTAACGGATATTCAATTAAGGCATATGGGGCTGGATAGACTTGCAGATGGAATGGCTATGCATGGAGTTGCTTCTGAAATCTTAGCTTCAGAAGATGGACAAGAGAAATTTCCTGAGATTTCTGCTCCTAAAAGAAATATATCATTGGAGGTTCTTACTGGAATTGATTTTTTATGTACAAGAGATTGGCTTCCTGAAACCTATGGTTCTTATGAAGATTGTTTAAGGTATAGGGTTGATGATTTAAGGGAGAGGAGAAAGGATCCCACTCATCCTCTAATTGTTGGTCTTGATAATGGTGGAGAAGAGAGATTATTAGAAATTCTTAACAAGATTAAAAGAATGGAAAATGGTGAAATGTCTTTAAAAGAAGTTGAATCTTTTTACATAAGATGATATCATGTCAAAACTTATTTAAAATTTTTAAGAAAAACGAATTAGATTTTTTTAGTGGTGTTCCTGATTCTACATTTAAAGATTGGATGAGATTTTTAGATGATGAAAATGGCAGAGGATTGAGAAATGTGATTGCTGTTAATGAATGTGAAGCAAGTGCTATTGCTTCAGGTTATCATCTTGCTACTGGAAAAGTGGGGGTGGTTTATATGCAAAATTCAGGGTTAGGAAAAGTTGTTAATCCTCATACTTCTCTTCTTTCAAAAGATGTTTATTCTATTCCTGCTATTTATATGATTGGTTGGAGAGGGGAGGGTAAAGATGAACCTCAACATAAGATGATGGGGAGAGTCATGACTCATTTATTAGATGTTTTAGAAATTCCTTATGAGATTTTGCCTGATAATATTGAAGTGGCAGGAGTGGTTGTTAAGAGGATGAAGGAGAGAGCTATGAATGAAAGTTGTCCTGTTGCATTGGTGGTTAAGAAAGATAGTTTAGAACCATATGTTTCTTCTAAAGAAACTGTTCCCAGATATGAGATGAACAGAGAAGATGCAATTAAAACTATTGTTGATTCTTTTGATGGAAGTGAGGTAGTTGTTTCTACAACTGGAAAAACTTCCAGAGAATTGTTTGAGTACAGGGTTTTAAAAGGAGAAAAACCAAAGGACTTTTATACTGTTGGAAGTATGGGCTGCTCTAGTTCTATTGGATTAAGTGTTGCTCTTGAAAGACCTAAGAAAAAAGTTTTTGTTTTTGATGGTGATGGGGCTGTTTTAATGCAAATGGGCAGTTTTGCAACAATTGGATATTATAAACCTAAAAATTTTAATCATATTATTTTTGATAATAATTCTTATGGTTCAACAGGAGGACAACCAACTGTTTCAGATAATGTTGATTTTGTTAAAATAGCTTTATCATGTGGTTATGAAAATGCAATAGGAGTTGAGAGGAAAGAGGAGTTGATTGATGTTGTTAGAGAAATGAAAAATAAAGAAGGCCCTAATCTTATTGTTGTTAAAGTTAAAAAAGGTGCTCGAAAGGATTTGGGCAGACCAACTACTACTCCAATTGAAAATAAGGAGGAGTTTATGGAAAAATTGAGAGAGAAATTAGAGGGTGGAGAAGATGAAAAGAAATTTAAGTTGTTGCTTATTCATGCAAACTCAACTTTAGATACAATGATTCCTCCTAATCTTGCAATTATGAATGCATTTTTGAAAAGAGCTGGAATTGAGGTTAAGCTGTTTGATACTACATTTTATAAGACAAGGGAGAAGACAGGAGATGATGCAAGAGTTAATACTTTACAAGTTAAAGAAACTAATTTTGAAGAACTTGGAATTTATTTGTATGAGACAGATATGTATGATGATTTTATTAAAATAGTTAGAGAATATAAACCTGATTTAATTGGATTATCTACTGTTTCTCTAACTTATGGATTTGGTGTTGAGTTGTTGAGAAGAGTTAAACAAGAAGGAATAAAAACACCCACAATTGTTGGAGGAGTTCATGCAACTGTTTCTCCTAATGAAGTTATTTCGGAAGATTGTGTTGATTATATTTGTATTGCAGAAGGAGAGCAGGCATTAGTAGAATTATATGAAGCATTGAGAGATGAAAAAGATGATACAAATATAAAAAATATTTTGGCTAAAAAAAATAATAGAATTTATAAGAATGAAATTAGAGCTCCAATAGATATTAATGAATTGCCTTTTCAAGATTGGAGTATCTTTGATGAGAGAAGAATTTACAAACCAATGGGGGGGAAAATAAGAAGAGTTGGTTCATTTGAATTAGATAGAGGTTGTCCTTATTCTTGCAGTTATTGTTCTAATCATTTTTGGAATACAATTTATAATAGAAAATATTATAGGAAAAAAGATTTGAGAAAATTTATAGATGAAGTCAAGTATATGAAAGAAAAATATAATCTAGAGTTTGTTTATCTTGCATCTGAAACTTTTTTAGCTTCAGATGATGAGAGGTTTAAGGAATTTGTTAGATTATGGAAAGAAGAAATTAATCTTCCTTTTTGGTGCCAGACAAGACCTGAAACAGTAACAGAAGAAAGAATTAGAATGTTAAAAGATTTAGGAATGCATTCTATTGGGATTGGTTTAGAAAGTGGTTCTCCTGAAATAAGAAAGGTTTTAAACAGGTTGATGACAAATGAACAGATAATAAATGCTTTTGAAATAATTAACAAGATAGGAATTAAAGTTGGAGTTAATAATATTGTTGGGATTCCTGGAGAGACAAGAAAACATATTTTTGAAACAATTGAATTAAATAGAATTATTAATGCAAAAAATATAATGACTCATATTTTTAATGCTTATGAGGGAACTCCGCTTTATGAAGAATGTTTAAAAAAGGGTTATTTATCTGAAAAACAATCGGGAGGAGATTATAGGCAAGATTATGTTTTGAATATTCCTGGATTAACAAAAGAAGAAGTTTTAGGATTGCAGAGAACTTTTGCATTATATGTTAAAATGCCAAAAGATAGATGGAATGAGATTAAAAAAGCTGAAAAATTAGATGAAGAAGGCAATAAGATATTTAAGAAATTAAAAGAAGAGTATACTGAGAAGTATTTAAATTAGGAGATAGATTATGCCGCAACAAGAATATTTTGGTTTTGGAGCTATTGAAAAATTGGATGAGATAGTGGGAGGTAAAAAAATATTTTTAGTTAGTGGAAAAAATAGTTTTGAGGTTTCAGGTGCTAAGGAAGTTTTGGATAAGCAGAATTATAATAGGTTTTGGGATTTTTCTCCTAATCCTAAAATAGAAGATATTCAAAAAGGTTTTGAAATATTTGAAAAAGAAAATTATGATTTTATTGTTGCTGTTGGGGGTGGAAGTGTAATTGATACTGCAAAAGCAATTAAATTATTTTATTATGAAAAAACTGAAAGAAAAACTCCTCTTGTTGCAATACCAACAACAGCAGGCAGTGGAAGTGAAGCAACTTATTTTATTGTTTACTATATAGGTAAAGAAAAACAATCTAAAGGGGATGTTAATGTGACTTTGCCTAATTATGTTATATGTGATCCTGAATTAACAGTGTCATTGCCTCGTAAAGTAACTGCTTCTACTGGGATGGATGCTTTAGGCCAGGCAATAGAGTCTTATTGGTGTATAAACTCAACAGAAAAATCAAAAAAATATGCAAGGGAATCAATTAATTTATTGGTTGGTAATTTAGAGCAAGCTGTTAATTCTGGATTAAGAGAAGCTAAAGAAAAAGTTATGAAAGCATCTAACTTAGCAGGAAAAGCAATAAATATATCAAAAACAACTGCTTGTCATTCAATTGCATATCCAATAACTTCTTATTTTCAAATAATCCATGGGCATGCTGTTAGTTTAACATTGGGAGAAATGCTAGTTTATAATTCTAAAGTTGGAGAAGATTGTTTAGATTCCAGGGGAGAAGAGTATGTTAAAAAAAATATTTTTGAAATATGTGAAATGTTGGGTGTTTTAAATCCTTTGGAAGGTAAAGATAAAATTAAGAGGTTAATGCAGGGAATTGGTTTAAAAACAAAATTAAGAGAGTTAGGGTTAAGTTTAAAAGATGTTGAATTAATTGTTGAAAAAGGATTTAATCCAGAAAGAATTAAAAATAATCCTAGACTATTAACTAAAGATAATCTTAAAAAGGTGTTAGGAGATATATATTAAAATGGGAAAAGTTTTTGTTTTTGGAATAGATGGTGCAATGCCTGAAATGATATTTGGAGAATGGTTAGATGAGCTTCCGAATCTGAAGAGATTAATGTCAGAGGGATGTTATGCTCGGCTTAATAGTACGATTCCACCTGTATCTGTTTCTGCATGGATAGGGATGCTTACTGGTAAATCTCCTGCAGATCATGGAATGTTTGAATATATTTATAGAAAAAATTATTCTTACCATGATATTCATGTTACTACTTCTTATAATATTAAAGAAAAGTTGATTTGGCAGATTTTAGGTGAAAGAAAAAAATCAATTATAAGTTTTGTTCCTGTAACTTATCCTCCAAGACCTTTGAATGGTATTTTAATAACAGGGCCAATGACTCCGCAAACAAAGGATGTTGAATGCACTTATCCTAAAGAATTGAAACAAGAAATAGAAACAGCTTTAGGAGAGCAATTGACAGCAGATGTTCCTGATTTTAAGAATTTTAGAAATCTTGAAAAAAAAGATGTATTAAAAGAAATTTATAGATTATCTGAAATGCATATTAAAACAATAAAATATCTTATTAAAAATAAAAAATGGGATTTGTTTTTTACTGTGATTAATGGAAGTGATAGATTGAATCATATGTTTTTTAGATATTCTGATAAAAAGCATAGAAAATATGAACCTAATTCAGAATTTAAAGATGTGTTAAAAGAATATTATAAATATGTTGATAAAGAATTAGGAGAGATATTAGGAATGTTGAGTGAAGAGGTGAAGGTTATTGTTGTATCTGACCATGGAATAACAAGAATGCATAATAGGGTTAATTTAACTGATTGGTTAATTAAAGAAGGTTATATGGTTTTGAAAGAGCCTGTTAAAGAAAAAACTAAATTTAATTTTGAAATGGTTGACTGGAAAAAGACAAAGGTTTTTGCTATTGGTGCTTATGATGCTCAAATTTTTATTAATCTTAAAGGAAGAGAACCTGAAGGAATTGTGGATGTTGAAGATTATGATGAGTTGATTAGAGAGTTAGAAGACGGATTGAAGAAGATTACTGGAGATGATGGCATGGAAATTGATACAAAAGTGTTTATTAAAAAAAGAGATTATGATGGAAAATCAATAGATGAAGCTCCTGATATGATTGTTTATTTTGATGATTTACAATATGGATGTAACACAAGTTTAATTGGAAATGAAACATTATGGAGTCCTTCAACTGCTCAAGGAAGTGATGATGCTGCTCATTCTAAGCAAGGGATATTTATTATGAAAGATGATAAGTTAAAAGGTAATATTGGAGAGGTAAGTTATTTAGATATTGCTCCTACTATTTTAAAAAATTTAGGTGTTGAGATTCCCGAAGATATGGGTGGTAGGGTTGTTGAGTAGTAAAGATAGTTTCTATTATATAAATCCTTAAAAACATTTTCCTATGAATAAATTAATGGAGATTGTAAAAGATAATTATACAACAAGACATACTTGCAGAGTTTGTGGTTCTAGTCATTTAACTCCATTGTTTTCATTAGGAAATTTGTATATTTCAACATTTGTTAATAATAAAGGGGAAAATATTGGAAAAGCTCCTCTTGAATTAGTTTGGTGTGAGGATTGTACTCTTGTTCAATTAAAACATACTGCTCCTCAAGAGTTAATGTATTCTGGACATTATTGGTATAGGTCTGGATTAAATCAGGTAATTATAAATGATTTAAAAGAAATAAGTCAAGTTGCTAAAGAAATGGTTGAGTTAAATAAAGGAGATATTGTTTTAGATATTGGAGCTAATGATGGTACTTTGTTAAGTTTTTTTTCTGAAGAATATGTTAAGGTTGGATGTGAGCCTGCTACAAATTTAGTTGAAGAATTAAGAAAAAAATCAGATGTTATTATTGCTGATTTTTGGAATTATAATAATTATCTTGAGAAAGTTGGAGTTAAAAAAGCTAAGATAATAACTGCTATTGGGATGTTTTATGATATGGAAAATCCTAATCAATTTATAAAGGATGCTGCAAAAGTTTTAGATAATAATGGGGTTTTTATTGCTCAATTAATGACATCTAAAAAAATGTTAGAGCAAAAAGATGTTGGGAATATATGTCATGAACATATTGAATATTATTCTTATGAATCTTTAAAATATCTTTTTGAAAAAAATGGATTAGAAATTTTTAAAGTTGAGGAAAATTCAATTAATGGGGGGAGTTATAGATTGTTTGCTAGGAAATTTAGAAATGGAAGTATTGATTATCAAGAAAATTTAGGGAAGCAGGATTATATGGATTTTTTTAAGGAAATTGAAGAGAATAAGAAAAAGACTATTGATTTGATTAAAGGGTTGAATTCTCAGGGCAAGAAAATTTATGGGTATGGTGCATCTACAAAAGGTAATACTCTTTTGCAATATTATGATTTGAATTCTGATGATATAAAGGGAATTGCTGAAATAAGTGAAGAGAAGTTTAGAAAATATACTGTTGGAACAGAAATTCCAATTGTTAATGAAAGAGAGATTAAAAATGATGCTGATTATTTTTTAGTTTTACCTTATGCATTTCGGGATTTATTTTTAGAAAAAAATAAAGATTGGCTTTCTGAAGGGGGAAAGTTTCTTTTTGCATTGCCTGAATTAGAGGTTGTTGAGGGTGGAGATAAAAGTAATCTTATAAAGAATACCGAGAGAAATTCTCATTTTAATGATTCTTCTGAAGTTCAAACTAATGATAGAAGTCAAGTTGTGAATAATTTGGGAGATATCAATAAGTTTGCGGAGAACCTTGGCGAAGCCAGATTCGGAGCAAGGGGTGGTGGGGTTAGAAGTGAAATAATAAAAAGTGATTTTATAAAAAATAAAGAAAACATAAGTGAGAGAGATATTGCAGGTAGTGGGCAGAATAGGGGTGGTTCTAATAGTAAAAAGAAAGCATTAATTTTAGGCATAACAGGGCAGGATGGGAGTTATTTAGCTGAACTATTATTAGAAAAAGGTTATGAAGTTCATGGAATGATTAGAAAATCTGCAACTGGGAATACTAAGAATATTAAACATATTATAGATAAGATTCATTTGCATAAAGGAAATTTAACAGATCCTATTTCAATTTATAAAATTATTGATGGAGTTAAGCCTGATGAAATTTATAATGAGGCTGATCAAGACCATGTAAGTTGGAGTTTTGATATGGCTGGATATAGTTATGATGTTACAGGTGCTGCTGTTGGTAAGATTCTTGAGATTATAAAACAAGTTTATTCAGAGGAGGAATTGAAAAATGGGAGAGTTAAATACTTCCAGCCATTATCTTCAAATATGTTTGGACTTCCAAAAGAAAGTCCTCAAACAGAAGAAACAAGTTTTAATCCTCAAAGTCCCTATGCTTGTGCAAAAGTTCTAGCTTATGTTTTATGCAAATATTACAGAGAAGTTTATGGGATGTTTGTATGTACTGGGATTTTTTATAATCATGAATCTCCAAGGAGGACAGAAGAGTATGTTACTCATAAGATAACTAAAGCTGCTGTAAAGATTTCTAAAGGTTTGCAGAATAAATTGTATTTGGGAGACTTATCCACAAAAGTTGATTTTGGTTATGCTCCAGATTATATGAAAGCTGCTTGGAATATAATGCAATTAGAAAAGCCTGATGATTTTATTATTTGCACTGGAGAGTTACATTCTGTTGAAGAATTTTTATATGAAGCATTTAAACAAGTTGGATTAAATGCAGATGATTATGTTGAATATGATAAAAGATTTGAAAGACCTGGAAAAACAGGAGATTTAGTTGGAGATTTTTCTAAGGCTAGTCGGGTTTTTGATTATTCTCCTAGGGTTCGTTTTAAAGAAATTATTAGGATGTTGATTGAAAATGATATGAAGGAGGTTGAGAGGGAGGTGAGATATGGGAATTAAAGCAATTATGTTGACTATGATGGAGTTTTTACTAATGATGATTATACTCCTGTAATTGAAGCATTTCATAAAAGTTCTTTTAGATATGGAAAAAGCTGGTTTTGTTGAATGCATTAATTCTGAAAATATGAATTTTAGGCATTATGTGAAGAGATAGTTTTATTAATTTGAATAGTCTTTCTACATTAATGGTTAGAAAATCTGAAAAAATTCTAAAGTTTGCAAAAGAAAATACAGTTGCACATTTGAAGAGGCAATACGATTTGAATTGGTCTTTCTTTACTGCTTTTTTTGTAGCTTTAGTTTTACAATTAATCAATACAATTAAGACTCTTTTTGTAGCAAGTCTTATAGCTGTTTTATTAGACTTATTTATAGTGATAATCATAATTATATTTATATTGATTTTTATTGACCATATAACTTCTCTTGGGATAGCTTTGGAAATAAGAGAGAATGGCATGTATGGGGGTAAGAAGGGTAAGAAGGGTAAGAAAGATAAGGCTATAGAGTATATTGAGTCTGAACTTTATTCATATTAGAATTTTCTCAAAAAAGTATTATTTAATATTCTAAAGATTCTAGAATACGGCGCTGTCCGGAAAGACATAAATTTCAATCTTCAACAAAAAAAAGTTTTGCTCTAATCTAGTGGCTTTGCCTACTAGGTTCTTATTTTTAGGTGATTGATGCAAAAACGGACCAATAAAGCTTATAATTAAGCGAAACTA
>CAYRKK010000010.1:18517-21013 GCA_964424875.1 Candidatus Woesearchaeota archaeon | reverse complement strand
CTAAACATTATGCTTTAAATATTTGATTATAATTCAGTATATAGTAGCAAAAACATTATATTTTTCTAATTCAAAAATTCACAACATTTTAAAACTTAATAATCTTTAATAAATCATGCAAAAAAAGAGAGAATTTCATATATTAGTTATTACTGAATTAGCTATTTTAATATCTGTTTTATTATTTATAGTGATAACAAAAAACCCGACAATGTTAGGATTTACTATCTATGAATCCTCTTCAGATGGCTTAACAATCAATGATACTTATTTAAGAGAGCAATTTCCAGATAACAATTTTGGAACTTCAACAAATTTAAGAATAGGGAATATAAGTGGAGGAACAGAATATGTTTCTTTAATAAAAGATTATAATATTTCATCAATATCTTCAGGAGACACAATTGTAAGTGCAAAATTGCAATTTTATGTCAACGAATCATTTGGAAATTCAAATATAACAATAAAAGCTTATAGGATAACCTCTGATTGGATTGAATCTCAAGCAACATGGAATGATAAAACAACTTCTGTTGCATGGACATCAGCAGGAGGAGATTTTAATGCACAAGAATTAGGCTCAGTAAATGTTTCAAATCAATCAGGAATTTATTATAATTTAACAATAACAGAAGCTGTTAGAGGATGGGTTAATGGGACTTATAATAATTATGGGATTATTTTAAAAGCTCCAAATACAGCAGCAGGAAACTATACTTACCTTGCTTCTGCCAATGAAACAAATACAGCTCAAAAACCAAAATTCATAATTGAGCATACTGCAAATGCAGTCCCAATTATTGAAGCTGTTTCAACAAATTCTTCTTTAACATCACTTATACAAGTAGGAAACCAGGTTAATATAACCGTAAACTGGACAGATTTAGAATCAGATTCAGGACAAATGTTTGCATGCAATTCAAGTGCTATCAACACATCAGGATGCAATGAAACAACATTATGCAATACTTCATTTCAATCATCAGGCCCTTCATCATGCATCTACACTGTTTTATCAACAGATAACAGAACAACAAATTTTTGGATATCTGTTTGCGATTCAAATAATTGCTCAACAGCAGAACAAAGTCAATTCTACATAAATCATATTCCAACTGCATTAGTTATTGACCCTAATGGAGGAGAAACAGTAAACCAATCTCTTGGAAATTATACAATTGAATTTAATATCACTGATTCTGATTCAGACCCACTAACAGCCAATCTTTACTATGGCTCAACACAAAACCCCACAACAAATATAATTACATCAAACCTAAATCTCACACAATCATGCACAGATTCTGATTCAGACACAGCAACAGCAAATAACTGCTCATACTCCTGGAATACAACAAGCCTATACGGAACCTTTTTCCTAACAATAATCTTAAATGATACATATATGTTAACAACAACAGCAAATGACTCCTCAGATTCTTCATTTAATATAAGAAGTTTAAGCGATACCACTCCTCCAAATATAACGGCTCAATGGATAGATTCAGATATTTATTCAAGCAAGCAAATCCAAATACATGCAAATGTTTCAGACCCCAACATAAACACTGTCTGGGTTTCAATAAACACAACACCTCAAACAAACTTAACAATGACAAACACATCAGCAACAGAATATAATATAACTTGGATGGGAATAGAAGCTGGCAATTATCAATTTAAAACATGGGCAAATGATACAATAGGAAATACAAATAATTCAATGTCCTGGCAAACTTTCTCAATAACAAAACCAAATGCAACAACTCAAAATGAAATAGCACCTTCAACAGCTCTCCCATATCATACAATAAAAATAACAACTCAACTAAATGCAACAGATTCATTAAGAGATGTTTATGCATATTTAAATGTCCCAGATGGATTTACATTTCTTTCAAATTATTCTCAAAACACCCTCTTAGGAAACTTTACAACTAATCAAACAAAAACAGCAACCTGGTTTGTCTCTGTTCCAATAACAGAATCAACTTACACTTTAAACACAACTTATACTGATTATTATTCAAACATCTGGAACTCTTCAAATTTCCAAATACAAGTTACCTCTGGAATAGGAGGTTACATACTATCTGTCTCTGGATATCCAGAAGTTGAAACATCAGAAATATATTATATTGAAGCAGATTTTGAACAAACAGGCTCATATATAGACCCAGACTCAATTTCAATTTTAATTTATGATGCAACAGGAAGTTTAACAGTTGGCCCAGCATCAATGACAAAAGAGTCAACAGGAATTTATAACTATTCTTACACTGTAGGAGCATCAGCAACAGAAGGACAATGGGAATCAATAATAAATGCAACTAAATCATCAACTTCTTATTATGCAAATGAATTTTGGAAAGTTGTAGGGGGGCCTTTTGATGTAAGAACCATCACTATAATTAATTCAGATATTTCCTCTTTAAATATTTCAGTAATAACAGAAAACACAGGAGGAGCAAATAAAGATTTAACATTAACATGGAA
>CAYRKK010000010.1:0-18417 GCA_964424875.1 Candidatus Woesearchaeota archaeon | reverse complement strand
AAAGGCGCTGATTTTAAAATAATATCAGATGATGAAATATATCTCGCAAAAAACATTGAAAAAACAGTTTTCCTTGAAATAGAAAATACAGGAAACCAAATCTTAAATAACATTGTCTTAGATTTAGGAACATTAAACAAAGATTTTTTTATAATAAAGCCTATAAAAATTAATACTCTCGAAATTGGAGAAAAAAAGAGATTTGAAATAAATTTTCTTGTTTCAGATTTTATTGGAGAATATGATTTTAAATTTAGAATTAAAAGTGATGAATTAACAAAAGAAAAGAACAGCAAAATAATAGTAACCTCCTTAGAAGAATTCCTGGAAAAAGAGATTAATCGTCTTAAAAAAAGAGCAAAAGAAATAAGAGAAAAAACAAATGACAAAGATATATTAAATAAACTAAACAACTGCGAAGAGATAATCCTTGAATTAGAATCTAATGTAAAAAAAGAAGAGTTTATTAATGCAAAAGACAATATTAAAAATGCAGATGATTGTTTAAATAATGTTGATGATAAAATTCAAAAAGAGGCACCTATTGCAAAAATGGAATTTTCATGGTTATGGATAATTATTATACTCTTATTAATATTAGTAGTAATAGCTCTTGGATTTATTATCTATGTCTTATATAAAAAAATAGGAGTAATAGACTTTTTAAGAAAAAAACAAGAATCAATCCCCCAGAAATCTAAATCAAGTAGAGAACTTAAAAAAGAAGAGTTTAATAAAAGAATACAAAATATTGAAGATAAATTAAAATCATAAATCAAAGATTTTAAAATTCGTAAATTTAGTTACTAAATGTTCTACCATAAGACCAAGAGGCACAAAGCACTCTCTAAAACAATGTAGCATCCTCCACACATAATACAGGCTTCCTTATTATTCTTTCAAAAATACAGCTAGAACTGCCCCCTAAAGCCTAGCTTATGTAATATTAATGATACTGTTTTCTTAAGTAGATTAACTTAAAAAAAATAATTAAAAAAAATAAAAAAATAAAAATTATTTCTTTTTTCTTTTCCCTACTCTTCTTTTTTTGTGTCCACTTACAACTCTCATTGTTTTAGGAGATTGCTTTGACACAACTCTTCTTGCCTGCATTGTTAAAGCATTAACATTTCTCATACTACTTCTTACACTCTCATCTATTTTCTTCAACTCTTTATTTGTCTTTATTACTGAAGACTCTAATGCTTTCTCAGAAATTTTTCCTGTTTTGTATCTATTTTTTTCTTTATCAAAATCATTCAGAACTGCCTGTTTCTCGTCCTGTCGTGTTCTGATTAACTCAGCATTTGCATTGAGTTCTTTAACAATTTTTGCAAAAGAAGATTCATTCATCTTTTTTGTTTGAACAGTCATTTTTCACCTCCTTCTATTAATTTTATAAGAAAAGAGTGTATTTAAATTTTTCTTTTTTTCTTCCTAACTCTCCTCGCCTTTGCTAAATTTTTCAATCTTTGTTTTTTTATTTTTTCTCTTTTTTCAAAGTTTTCATGCTTCACTCCTCTTGCTTTTTCCAATGACTTTAACCTTTTTTTTCTCACTCTCTCCTCAGCTCTTTCTTCTCTCTTTTCCTCTCTCTTCTTTTTTAAATATATTTTTCTTTTCTCACCTCTTGCTTTTTCTAATGCACCTAATATTTTTCTTGAAACCTTGCTCTTTTCCTTAATCTTTTTCACACTTTTCTTTTTTCTCTTTATGTTTTCACTTTTTTCTTTTCTTCCAACAATTTTCTTAGTTGATTCATTTTTTTCTTTTCTCCCCACTTCTCTATTTTTTATCTTTCCACTCCTTACTTCCTCACTTTTTTCTTTCCTTCCTACAATCCTCTTAGCTAATTCACTCTTTTCCTTTCTTCCTACAATCCTCTTAGCTAATTTTCTTTCTTTTTCCTGAATGCCTTTCAAATCTTTAAGGCTTGTTTTTGCATTAATCAGCTCTTTAATCCTGCTTTTTATATTATCAATCCTGCTCATTTTCTCAGCCCCTAATTTCACACTTGAACCCTCTGGTTTTTTCACACTCGAACTCTCTGTTTTTTCAACATTTATAACATCATCTTTTTCCTCAACTTCTTTCAATTCATCTGTTTCAGTTTTTCCAGAATCAACAACACTTTTTCCTTCTGGAGCTTTTTCTTTATTTTTAGTAGCCCACTTATCAACTTTCCCTTTTGAGATTCCTAAAAGATTTTCTCTTGAGGATTCTTCAGCTAATTTTGGTTTCTTAATTTGTTCCTCAACTTTTTCAGCAACAGGTTTCTTAAAAACTTTTTTTGAAACAGGAACACCTTTAATTCTCTTAATTTCATCTATAATTTCATCCATTATTTTCAGAACCAAATTAAATCTTTCATCATAATCACTAACCTTTTTTATATTTTCATCTCCAATTGTAACTGCAATATCTGCAATATCATCCTCGTTCTTTTTAGAAACAGCAAGAATCGTCTCAATCAAATCTGCAAGTCTTTCATTCTCTTCTTTTACCTTGCCAATACCTGAAAGTGTGTTTTCTGAGGCTAAAATCCTATCCTGAACTTTCTTTTGAAAATCATTAAAATCAGATTTATTAACCACATTACTAAAATCTATTTTAAATTTTTCAACATCTTTCTGCATATTAGCATAAGCATTATCCAAATTATTAAAAACCTCATTTAACTTTTGATTTTCTGCAAAACCTCTTCTTAATTCAACAAATAACTGCTCAGATTTATCTGCATTAACCCTGACTCTTGCTCCTATTCTCTGTAATTCAACTAAATCCTTTTTAACTTCTTCATTTAATTTTAATAAAGCATCTGTCCCAACAAAAACTCCTGCTTTTCTTCTTAAATCCTTAACCTCATTCATAATAGTTTCTGAAAACTGTTTAGTCCCTTCTAACTTCTCTCCAAGAGTTGTTAATTTTAAATCAAACCTCTGATAATCTAGTCTCAACTTTTCTGGTTTTACTTCTTTTACTAAATCAGCAGCTTTTCTTCCTTCTAAAGACATTTTAGAAACACTTTTTTCATTTGATAAAATCATTGACCTTACTTCACCTATTTGCTGACTTGCATTAGAAAATCTTTCATTAAAACCCTTAAGCAAAGCATTTATAGCTTCTATTCTTGCATTGATTTTACTAATTTCTAATTTTGTATTTTCATTAACAAGATTATTTTTAAAACTTCCTGCCCCCCCACTTCCTGTTCCAACAACAGGTTTAACTTCTCCAACTCCTCCTGCTTTCTCAACCCCACTATCATCTTTCACTCCAACCTTCCCACTATCTATCTTTTCATCTTTTCCCCCAATTGGTTTTTTTAATTTCCCAATAAGCTTATTTTTAAAACTATCCTCTTTCTTTTTTTTCTTTTCATCATAAACTTCTTCTTGTCCAACATCAGGAACACTATCTTTTTTCTTTAAAAAATCAAATACCATTTTCACCTCTTTTATTTTTCACCTTTTTTATATAATATTAAATATTATTCAAACTTTCAATTTCTTTTTATTAAATTTATATTATCTTCTTTATTAATAAGATATCTCTATTTTTAAGTTTATCCACATCTTAATAATATCCAAATCATTTAAACCTTTCTTTTTTGGATTTTTATATCAAGCTATCCAAAACCAATTTCATTTTTAATCTCTTCCTTTTTTTTCTTATATTTTTTGTTCTTTTTTCCTCTTTTCTAATTTCTTATTTTTTTCCCAACAAATCATTTATATAAGTTCTAAATTCATGACCTATCGGCAATTCTTCATTTATTTTTATTTTTCTTCTCAAACCTATTTCCTTCTTATTCTCTATGGGATTAAATCCTTGTTTATGATATTTTTCCCATTTAAAAAGTATTCCTCTAATTTGCCATAATGGAATATCATTAAAATCAATTCTATAATTTAACAAAAGCTTATCCTTATATTCTTTGCCTTTCCCTTTTAACTCAGATTCAGCTTGTTTTTTTGATTTTCCTTTTTTTCTCAATGTCCAATAACACCAAGAATTTAAAACATTGCGCATAGCATCTATCTGCCTCCATTGAAAATAATCCAATACTTTTTCTTTTGTTGAAAAAATAATTATTCTACTATCAAACATAACTATCCTATCTTTTAATTGAACTTCTTGACTAAATTTACAGCTCGCATAAGAAGCAGTTATTGAAATTAATTTTTCTATTCTTCTATCAAATAAATTTAAGTTTTTATCAAATATTAATGATATTTCATCACTCTGAGTATAAGCTAATCTTGCATTAAATTCCTCCATCAAACCCTTAGCCACCTTAACAATTATTTGTTTAAATTTATCATCATAAGGTTGCCTATATTTCATTTTCTTAGCAAAGTTAGAGAAGTTTCTTCCATCAATTCTAATTGCAAAATAAACATTTGGTTTTATTTTGTAATTTTTATAAATTTCAAATCTTTTTATTTCATCCCCTAATTTATCTTTCATAATCACAATGAATTATCATTCTCCCTCAGCAAAAACTTCCATAAAGGAATAAGTTTAATTTTCAACTTACCAATCTTAACTTCATCTTCCTTACCATTATAAATAATCTTCCCCTCCTTTATATTATACTTCTCCAAAAAATACTTCATATTTCTTAAATCTCTTTTTGATAATTCTTTTTTATTTTTAACCTCCACTGGAATTATCTTTTTATTCTCTATAATTAAAAAATCTATTTCCTTATCATTTTTTCTCCAATAATATTTAGCATCAATAAAACTCGCAACAATATTCTCCATTATTTTATCATAATTATCAGAATAACAATAAGCAAGACCCCCCCAATAAGAATATACTCTCTGCATTTTTCTTGATAATGTAAACATAGTTGGTCTAAAATTTCTTATTCTTCTTAAAAGATATGAAAACTCCAAATAAAAAATATGATCAATTAAGGTTTTTTTGCTTACTCCTAATTTTTTTGAAAAACTATCATAATCTAAATACATCCCTGGTTCATTATAAAATATTTTCAAAAGATTAAAAAGCAAATCTTTATTAACATTCTTAAATCTTTCTGAAAGATCACCCTTTATAACTTTATCAATTATTGTCGTCCTTAAATAATCTTTAATTAACAATTTATCATCCCATTCAATAATTTCAGGAAAACTCTTTAATGGATAACTTTTAAATTCTTTTCTTATCTCTTTCTCATACAAATTAATATTTTTTAAAAATTTATTTTTTCCCCTTAATTCTAAATATTCAGTAAAACTTAAGGGTCCCATATTAACCAAAAAATATCTTCCTCCAAGATTCTTTATAGCCTCTTCTTCTAAAATAGTGCTGCTAGAAGAAGATATCATAAATTTTATATTTGGAAAAGCATCATAAATTAATTTAATTTTACTTGCCCATTGATTAAGCTTAGTTATCTCATCAAGAAAAACAAAAATTTTTTCCTTTTTCCAATTAACATCACTAAGTTCTTGGTAAGAATCAAGAATTTCATTTATATCATTAACTTCTTTATCAAAATTAAAATAAAAAATATTTTTTGCATTTGTTTTTTTTAATAACTTTTGAATAATCTGATAAAAAGAAGTTGTTTTTCCAACTCTTCTTAAGCCAGACAAAATAACTATCTGTCTATAATTAATTAATCTTGTGATTTCATTAAATACTTTTCTTTTATAAGGTTTTGCAAGTTTCTCACTAACTTCATCATCCTTCCACCAAGGATTTAACAACTCAATAATTTCATCAACATTTCCCATAAGTTTCCAACACAAAACTAATATTTAAACCTTTCGTTTCCAATCGGAAACTAATATACAATGACTTATCCCTCTTTTTTTCAAAACTTTTGTTTCCCTCTCTAATTTTCCTCAATCTTTTTCTTTCCACAATTTCTTAAATTTTCCTTTTCATCCCCTACTAATTCACAACTTCTTAAATTTCCTTCTCACCCTCTAATATTTCTCCAATCTTTTTTCCTTTCTTATAATTCACATAATACCTTAATTACCAATAATTTTTATAGTTTCATTTAAATAATCTGTCATACTCTTTATGATCCATCCAGTCTAAGATGATTGCAATAATTTCTATTTGATCTGAGGAAACACTATAAATCAATCTCCAAGCAGAAGGCAAATTATAAATTCTTAAATTATCAACCCCATATTTTTTTAAAACACTTTTAATACCCTTTTTATTATAAACATCTTTAGTTACAGGTCTACCAATCCTAAAATTATTTTCAATATCTTCAAAAGCTCTTTTTAATGCTTTCTTAATTGGGTCTTCATCTGATAAACTTTTGAAGGCATTTTTTAATTCTAAATCTGTAAAAATTACTCTCGCCATTCTAAATCTTTCCTTCCACTGTATTTTTTAACAAGCTCTGGATTCCAAATGTAAGTAATCACTCCATCCTCCTCATAAATTATTTTTAAATTGTCCTCTAAATATCTCATTATAATCTGGAAAGTCTGCCACATCATTTTTTTAGGAAGATTCTCAAATATTTCCATCTTCTTAAATTCAGAATTATGTTCTCTAATAAAATTTTCAACCATTAAGACAGTCTGTAAATTTGGATATCTAACAGGATATATTTTTGGTTTTGATTTTTGTTTTATGATCTGCATCCCTGTATCAATTGATGAGAGTATATAAATATTTCTAATATCAGAATTTTCTAAATTCTAAGCACCTTCAAGAATTGAAAATTCTTGAGTTCCTAAAAACTTCACTACTTCCCAACCCTCTACTAATTCACAAACTCTTAATATTTTTCAAACTCCCAACCCTTTTAATCTCCAACTCATTTATCAAACTACAACCCTAATCAATCATTTCATAATACTCTTAATCCCTTACCTATTCACAACTTCCCAATCATTTTATTTAATCCATCAATCTCTTGTCTAACCCCTTTAGCATCTTTTGCAGGAATTTTCTTTCCTTTAAATGGTTTCAACCTGTCTTTTAAACTACTCAACTTCATTTCAACATCAGATGTCTTAGCACCTTTTTTCTTTTTCTCCTCTAATAATTTCCTAATATCTATTAGCTCTTTATCAAAACTTACTCCTTCTCCTTTTTGCTTTTCTTTTTTAATAATTTTTTCTCTTTCTTGCTTAGCTATAGAAATTCCTGCCATAACTTCTTCTTTCCTCATTCTCTTTTTAACCAAATGCATTGGCTTCTTACCCAACTTAGACCACTGCTCTTCTACTTTAGGTCTTAAAGATTCTAAATACATATCAGCCATCTGAAACTGTCCTTGTTTGACTTTATCTTTTGAAAGTTTTATTTCTAATTTTAAATCAAAAACATCAACACCAAGTTTCTTTAACTGAAAAGACTGATATTCTAAATCTTCTATTTCTTCAAAATACTTTTCATATTTCTTTAATTCATCATTTGTCAATCTTTTAGTGCTGTGCAATAAAGGTCTAAAAGCAATAAAATAAGGTCTTCCTGAATTAAACTCAGCATTAGTAACCATTCCAGTTCCAATTGGCTCTTTAACAACACTCTTCAAAACATCTTCTCCATACTTCATGCTAACTCTTTCTAAATCACCTTCATATCTTGTTCCCATTTGAATTTCTGTTCCAATATTTGCTTTTACTTCTCCAACAAAATCACTTAATACTTGCGAAATTAAAACCAAACCAATTCCCCATTTTCTAAACTCTCTTGCTCCTCTTTCCAACTGAACAAATCCTTGCCCGCTTCCGCCAAACTTAGGCAATAATCTATGAACTTCATCATAAACAATTAATGTCTTTAATGTACTTGATTCTTCTGGTTCTGACTTAAATATCTGCTCAATAGTAGAAGCAACAACTACATCAATTTCTTTAGGAGTTAAATGACTTACATTAAATATTGTAATTTCTCCTGGCTTATTCAAATACTTCTTTATATTAATCAATTCATATGGGTCATGTATTGTTTTAATACTTCCATTAAATGATTTTGCATTTCCTTTTTTCATATCAAAATATTTATATCTTTTCAACATTCCTTTATCCTCGCATTTTCTTAAAAATCCAGTCCATTGTGCAGTTGGATCAAACACAATAACAGATTTTTTATGCACCAATGCTTCTTCAATAATCCCCTGTGCAGCAACTGTTTTTCCACCACCAGTTGCACCTGCAACCAAAGTATGCATCTGCAGTTTATTCAAATCACTAAATGCTCTTACATCTGTTTCTGCAATTTTTCCAACAAATCCAGATGAAGGTCCTGGATGAGGAAGTTTATTAAATTCTAATTTAGTTTTAAATCTCTTTGCTTTATACTCTAACCATCTTAAATAAAAAATGCCTCCAATAACCATGCCAATAATTGCAATTATTATAAAAATCAGCCATACTGGAATTCCAAATAACTTTCTCATAAAAAACGGATACTGAACATTCACATAAGCAATTGAACTTGCCTGCATTGTTCCATCTACTTCATTATTTGAATAATATGCAACAGCTTTAACCATATAGTTTCCAACAGGAGTATTTTCAGGGATAGTCAAATTCTTAACAACACTCATTGAAGTTTCAACTGCAAATGCTTCTTCTGTTCTTGTTACTAACTCTCCTGTATCAGGATACAATAACTGCAAATCAAACTGAACATCAATTTTTTTTGTTTTTCCTAGATTCAGCAAATCAGTTTGCAATCTTAAAACACCTCCAGGCCTGACTGTTGGGGATAATGGCTGTATCTTAACATCTAATAACTTACCTTCAGGTGAAAGAATCCTAATTGTAACAGGAATTTTTCCTTCTTCTTCACCTGATTTCAAAACTAAATCACCATCATAATTACCAGGCTCTGCTGTTTTAGGTGCAATAATTTTTATTAAAACATCTCTTTCTTCTTTAGGTTCAAGAGTTATTGAACTTGATTCAAAAAATAACATTTCTTTTATATCTCCATCTGCTTCCATTGAAATTGTCTTCTCACTATTAACAGTATTTCTCAAATGTATTCTAAATGAAGTAGTATCTCCTGCAAATAATTCTTTATAAATTGAAGTTGTTTCTAATTTAACACCTCCAATATTAAGAAAACTCTTAATCATTTCTTCAATTTTACTTAAATCAGTTGAACTAATACCTCCACCACCTCCTCCACCACCTCCACCACCACTACTAACTACTGTAGTCCCACCTTGCGCAGTTACACAATCAGCAGCACAATTAGAACTTGTCTCACCATAAGTTGTTTCACACAAACCATTACCACATTTACTTTCAGCTAAAAAATAAGTACTAAATCCAGTTGAATTTCCACTAATACTTGTATTATCAATATTTCTCGAACTACTAACAGCAGACCATCCCCCTGAACAAGTTCTATTTGCATAATCCCAATTTGAACATTTAACAATACTTAACAAAGTTGGATTATCATAATTTTGCCCTGAATAATTAAAACTAACTTCAACATTATTATCATCTAAACCAGTTGAATTACTTGCAATCCCAATAAATGATTTATACAAAGTAACTATTTCACTTAACTCTTCTGCATTTATTGAATCCAAATTAAAACTCATATTTGACTGACTCCAATTTGAAAAATTAACATTTCTAACAATAACCCTGTCATCTGTAATCAAAACATTCATATCATAAAATCTTTTATTGACAAACAACTCAGCATCTCCTGAAGCATTTGTAGTATTGCTCATTAAAAATATAGAACTTGGCCTATACAAACTTATATTAACATTAGCAACAGCAGTATTTCTATAATCTAATAATTTAACAACCCAATTATATCTATCTAAAACTTCAAACCAATCTAATGTTGAATTAAAATTTCCAGTTGTATCATTTGCACTATAATTAACTAAATACTCTCCTACATCACTTAAAGCAAAACTATTATTTATATAATAACCTCCTGATAAACTCATTGAAATCTTAGTGCTATTGCTTATATTATAAACACTTGCATTAGGATAAGTCAACTCAAACCAGACATCTGAAATACCAACATTATCACTTACATTAACCTGCAAATTTATATTACTTCCTGAATTAATATGATTTCTTATAACAGCAAAACTGGGAGCACTTATATCTAAATAACTTATTGCATTATCTTCTTTATCTTGCCTTTCTCCATAAGTATCATGAGTAGCAATTGCAGTTAAATTATAATCTCTTCCATCAGCAATACTCGGAGCATTGCATGTAATATTCCAATAACCTAATCCAGAATCATAACTTGAATTAACACTAGTGCAATTACTCCCCCCTATCACAATATTCCATATTGCATTGCTTGTTAAATCACTTCCTTGATAAGTTAAATCAACATGAGTTTCTATATTTTGCCCAGCAGTTACATTTGTTAAAGGACTTACTTCTGTTGGAGAAAGAATATCAATTCCCATTGAAGTTACAGTCATATTAATTGTAATATTTCTCTGAACAGGATTTGCACCTGCATCTGTATTTGTTATATTAATCACCCCAATATATTCTCCTTCTTCATGAGGAGCAGAATAATTAATTGTAAACTGTCTGCTTGTTGCCAATGAGACATCAATAGAACTTTGATTTACATCAAACAAACTTGTATTTGAACTTGCTAAATTAAAAGTCATGTCAATATTGCCAGTATTATTAATTGTAATTAACTGTAAATCCCCAGATGTATCAGAACCTTTTGTTACATTTAAAGATGTATCAGATATTGTCCATGTTTTTGTTTCAGGAACAACTGCTTGTATATCAATTGTTTTAGAAATATTAGATTCAGAAATATTTATTGTTCCAATATAAGTATCTGCAGCTAATCCAGCAGAAGCAGTTAAACTTATATTAATTAACCTTGAGCTATTTTTTGCAATATTAAAATCAGATTCATTATAACCAATAGTTATACTTGAACACAATGTTCCTGTATAACAGTCTAAATTCATTTCAGACAACAAAGTATTACCAGTATTATTTATTTCTAAAATACTTGAATTACTTGAACCAGAACCAAGAGATGTAGTAATAGTATTCAAAGGATTAGTCACCATAGATTTATTTTCAGCAACATTAATTACAAACACAACAGAATCACTTGAAGTTCCTGTATTAGGATTTGTCCATGTTAAAATTGCACTAACATTATATGAACCTTGTGCAGTTAATTCAGAAACATTTATTTGAGCAACATAACTTAATTTTGAATCAGTTGATATATTACTAAAACTATAATTACTAATAACCATGCTTTCATTTTTAACAAAACCTAATTCAGGATTATAACCTCTTACATAACCAGTATTATTAATTGTAAAATTAACATAAACAATTCCTTTATTATTTAAATCAACATTTGAAACATTTGCTTCAGAATAATTCTGGCTTAATTCAATTGTTGTTGTTCCATAAGATGTAAAACTATATTCAGATGAAACAATCTCTTTTCCAGTATTATCTAAAACCCTTGCTATTACATTATATACAGCACCACTTGCTCCTCCTGTTGTTGGAGTGTAATTAGCAGTATAATTCATAACAATATAATCAGAACCACTTAATTCATACTCACCAGATGTAGAACTTAAATCACTTAAATTAACAGAAGTTTTGCTTGCACCTCCTGACCATGAGATATTAAGAGTTGCTCCTGATAAATTCAAAGCAACATCATCTGTTGCTTTTACTTTTATTGTTAAATTAGCATTTTGTTCAGCCACACTTCCATTTACATTTTCATAATAAAACCAAATATTAGTTACATTAGGTGCCTGCTCTTCAATACTCCATGCATCTTCAATATAATCTTGAATAGGATTTGCACTTGCATTATAAAGCCCAATAACAACTCTTATATCTATTTTTTCTAAAGCTAAATTTCCATTATGACGAACACTAAATGTTGTATTTTCTCCTTTAGTTATATTTACAGAACCAGGATTACTTCCATCCACATTATTAATACTAAACAAACCAGGAAAACAAGTATAATCCCAAGGAGGAGCACCAGCTCCAACACTGCACTCTCCTTTAGGAGAATAAGTTAAATTCATTGTCAGATTTATATTCCCAATATTAACAATTGTAAAATTTCCAATTTCTCCTGCAGTGCTTAATGAAAAAGTTCTATTATATGTAAAATTAGTATTAGCATCTGATGATAAATGCCAAGAGCCATTTTCAAGAACTTCAATTCCTAAATCCAATAACTTCTCACCTCCTGCAACTGCACTAACATTAATTCTTCCTGTATAATTTCCAGGAGATGTTTGAACAGGAACAGAAATATTAATTGTTATATTTTCTTGCTCTCCAGCAGGAATACTTGTAATAGGATTAGTGCTTGGAACACTTATCCAGCTTGAAGAAATATTATTACTATTTCCAGTTATATTCCCTTGTAAAAAACTTGTACTAATAGTAAAAACAGTATTACTTCCTGTTGACATTGCTGCAAATGAAAAATTACTATCTGACTCATGCTGCATACTTAAATTAACAGAATAATTATTTAATTCTAAAGTTGCATTTCCAACAACAATTATATACATTGTAGGATCTGCTTGTATATATCCACCTCCTCCTGCAACACCTCCATCATTATCACTCCAATTAGCTCTTAAAGTAACCCAATACCCTGCCTCTTTAGGAGCAACATTAGTTCCTAAAGTTATATTTAATACAGCATTACAATCTTGTTCAGGGTAAATTCTTGAACAAGGAGTATGTTGAGTAATATTAAGTTTAGTTCCTAATTCTGATGTAGCTACATAAACATAAACATCATTCATTGATGCTTTTCCAGTATTATTAATTTCTGCATTCCATAAAAAGCTGTATAAACTTCCAAAACTATAATCCCCAATTGTTTTATTATTAACTTTTAATGTTCCTGTTGTATTTTTCTCTTCTAAATAATCATAAAATCCAGCACTTGAATTAATATAATAACCAGATTCATTATAACCTGAAACATTAACAGTATAATTTCCATAACTTAAATCAGACGGAACATCCCAACTAACCACACACTGACTTACTCCAGAACAAATCTCACTTAACATATAACTTGAATTACTTATACTAACATTAACACTTCCATTAATAAATCCTCCTGTATCTGTTCTTGTAAAATTAACCCAAACAGAATAATTACTCTCACTTTCAGTATAATTTTTAATAGTTGAATAAGGAACATCTGTTCTTGCCCAGACAGTTATGCTTGTTGAATTGCTTCCTAAAATTCCTGTTACAGAATTCTGAACAACTGAAACTTCTAAAGCCTGAACACCTAAATTATCAACAGGAATTTCAACACTATAATTATATCCTCCTGTTGAATTAGTGCTTGCATTAAAATAACTAATATTAACAGAATATAAAACAGGAGTTAAATTTCCATTGCTTGTTTCTAACAATGCTCTATACTGAATATAAGGTTTTGTAAAACTTGAAATATCATTATTTAAATAATTTGAATAATTTGAACTCCATGCATCCCATGAACTTCCATCATCACTTTCTCTTAATTGTATTTTTATATCTCCTCCACTTCCAGATAAATTCTCACTCCATTTCAAGACAGTATAAGTTACATTAGGAAGATTTATATTTGTTGAATTAAAAATTCCCAAACTTGGATACTGGTAATTTGTATAATTTATTTCAATATCTTCAACAGGATTTTCACCAGAACTAATATCAGCTTCTATCTTTACATAAAACTCTGTATAACCATCAACATCAAAAACATCTCCAATACTATCACTAAAACTTGTTGTAGAATCAATAATACTCCAACTAATATAATCATAACTATACCATAAACTTATATTACCTCCACTAACTTCTGCACTTCCAGTATCTAAATAAGCACTTGCATTATAAAACTTAGTAGGACTTGTAAATTTATAAGTTATATTTCCATAACTTCCAACCATTTTTCCACCATCAAACACAACTCCCCCAATACATCCAGTATTATAACTTGAATAATTATCAGCAATATATTTTGTGCAGCTAACATAATCATCACTATAACTTATAACATCTCCTTCATTAGTTAAATTTAATCTTAAATCACCTACACTCACATTAACATTCCCATCACCAGCTCCAGAATCAAAATCACTATCATTATAAATATTGCTTGAAACAGTAACCTCATTTAATTTAATTAAAAATAAATTATTATCAATTGCCCAGCTATCTGTTCCATTCCATCTATTGATTACTCCATTCACATTAATTGAATCAGTGGTATTAACATTTAAATTCCCCCCTCCTAAACTAATACTAATTGTTGTATTCTGAACAGTGAAGTTGCTTACAACAGGACCCATTAATATGCTTCCATCTGTTAAATTCGCATTAAACTCAACATTATAATCTCCTAATACTCCACTATGGTCCCAAGTTGCATTCCAGACATTTGAGTTTCCAGACCAGACAACTAACCCATCTCTCTTAACCAGCACAATATCATTCTCCACATCAACATCATAAATCATCCCTGAATAATCAACAATCTCAATATCCAAAACCTCAACCTCATTACTCTCTCCATCCAAGAAAACCAAATCTTCTGCTTTCAATTCACCCTTCTCAATCTCAAAATAAATATCTGAAATTTTTATTAGCTTAAAATCAGAAACATTTATATATTCTAAACTATCATTATTATTCACAATGACAGAACTGACTTTTAAATTAGATGTTCCAAAAGGATTAGAAGATAAAGCAAAACTTGTATTAAAAAGATTAGTTGAACAAATACAAGAAGAAGTAGAATTTTCCATAGCAAGAGACCTATTAGAAGAAAGTGAATTCACAGAAGAACATGCTATAGAACTAGGTAGAGAAGTTAATTCTGCTGTTGCTAAAAAACATTTATAAAAAATGAAATTATTAATAGTTGATGCACAAGTCATATTTGCTTCATTAATCAAAAGAGGATATACATTAGAATTAATAAGATTATTAAAAAACAAAGGATATGAATTAGTTACTCCTGAATATATTTTTGAAGAATTTAAAAGGAAAGAAGAAAAATTACTTAAATATTCTAAATTACAACTCTCTAAATTATGGTACATATTATTTTGCACACTTAATAAAATATCTCCTGTCCCCAGACATGAATATGAAAAATTTGAAGAACAAGCTAAAGAATATAGTCCTCCTGAAGATTTTCCATATACAGCACTAGCTCTTAAATACAAATCATCTGGAATTGAAATCAGAATCTGGTCTAATGATGATGAATTTAAAGAGATGTTAAAAGGTAAAATTTCTGTTGTAACAACTGAACAATTAAGAAAAGAAATTGGTTTATAATCCTCATTTATCTTCCTAACCTTGCCAACATTACCAACATTACCAACATTACCAACATAAACCCTATGCTTCTCACTAACAACCAACTCACCCTCTTTACCCTCGCTATCAACAGTTTTAATATTATACATCTCACCACTTAATTTAGAATTATCAAACACCTGCCTCTTAGTAGGAACCTGCCACTCACTCTCTCCACTTTCCTGATTAAGAGTCATAACCCTATCATCATCTTCTAACTCATAAAAATATTTCCATTTTTGTTTGTAACATTTTACTTCAGAAAGTGTAGAGGCACCCTGGCCGAGAGTTTTGACTTTAGTATCTTGATTATCAAATAAGAAGTCAGGACTCGAGTTAGGATTCGAACCCGGAAGTCTGTGAAGACCCTGTTTATTAGACAGGTGCTCTAACCCTTGAGGGACTTGGTTTCCCTTTTTATTTTTTTTATTTAATGAAAGATTTATATAGTTATTGTTATTCTTAAAATAAGAAACTTGGGATAAGTGCATTACCATTGATGCTACTTCTGTAGCATTTTCTTTTTCATTTCCTATATTATTAATATCATTATCTCCTAAATCCAACAAGTCTGCTATCTCCTCATCTTGCTCATCAGAACCATCTAATCTATCCTGCATTAAATTATCAATACCTTTATCATCAATATTTACTACCAAAAAACTTAAATAATCATTATCTTTACTATCACCTGAATCAAAAATGTCTGAACTAACCATATCACTACCTCTAGAATTAAAAACTAAATCTGCTTCTAAGTTACTTGGTGATGTATTAATAAAATTAATGAAACAAGATATATCAGAAAGGTTTACTAAAACAGGAACTCTTTCTGAAGATGACCAAGAGTTTTGTGATAAAATTGACTGGTACCCTATTGATGAACTAGAATTAAAAGAAGAATATGTTGAAAAGTTAAGGAAAATAGAAGATGGTCCGCACATTCCTATGACAGTAGAAAAATTAGATAAATTAATAGGGTTAAAATGACCTTCAACTTTGAGATTTCTCCTGAACTGAGAAAAGTTCTCGACAAACTCAAAAGGAAAGATAAAAATCTCGCCATTGCTGTCGACAAAAAAATTAAACAAATTATCTGTTGTGATAGAACTGCTATCGACCATTTCAAAAATCTTAGGTATGACCTGAGTGATTTCAAAAGAGTTCAAGTAAACCATTTTGTCCTTGTTTTCAGACTCAAAAACAACACTATTATTTTTGAAGACTTTGACCATCATGACAGAATCTACAAAAAGAGATTCAAAGTCTAAAATCCCATCATCAACATCATTATCTTCTAAATCCAACAAGTCTGCTCTCTCTTTATCTTGCTCTACTTCTCCTGTTTGCTCATCTCCACTTCTCTTCCTACTATCTAAAGAACTAACAACTCCAATCTCACCAATCTCACCAATCTCCCCCCCACTCTCTCCAACATCTCCCAACCTGTCCTGTGTAACACTTTCGATATTTCCATAATTAATAATATTTCCATCTTCATTAATAATATTTCCATATTCATCAACTCCAACTTCATCAACATAAACCTCAACTAACCTCACATCTCCCAACCTGTCCTGTGTAAGACTTTCGATATTTTTATTTTCATAATTATTATTTAGGGCAGGCGGGTGGGTCTTAAGTTCATCAATCTCATTATTAATCTCAACCAACTCAAATTCGCCTTCAGGTCTTGTAATTGTATATTCAAATTTGTCAAGACTCAAAAGCTCACCATCAATCTCAACATAATCATATCCCTTTTCACTTCCACAATCCACTTCCTCCAAAACAAATATCTCTGTCTCATCATCATAACAACTTCCATTATACAAACTAACATTCTCCTTATTCCCATCAACTTTTGTTATCTCAGCCCAAACATCACTTAACGCCTTGCCTCCTAAATTTTCATCAGGAATTGTAATTGTTAAATTAACCAGCTCATTATAATTAATATAAATCTTACTTGTGTTTAAACCTAACGAGCTTCTGTTATAATCAGAACTCACCATAATCACATCATAAACAGTTGATTCAGTTAAGTTAAGTGAATATGTTACAGGATTATAATTTGATGCTAAAGATGTAATTGAATAATTAGTAACAAAAAACCTACCTGTAATATTCTGAGTAAACTCAGTCATGTTCCTTTGACTTATCCAGCCCGACGCATCAGTTGTATCAACAAATGCAGTTGTATCATTCACATATTTAACAGTCACCTCTGCATTCTCAATATCTAATCCTGATGATAAATTTACATGGATGTCAAGATACCATTGGACTGTTAGTTCAAAACTTTCATTATTAATACTAACATCACTTTTGTTAAATGTGACATTAATTAGTTTCAACCATGAATTAGGGTCAATATCTGTGTCAACATAAATATCCTTAGCAGATGTTGCATTTATTACAGAATCAATTATTGTTGTGTTTGTTATATCTTCATTAATATATATCCCAAAAGCACTTCCTCCGCTTGTCATAATATTCTCATCACTAAAATAATTATCATAACTATCATCACCAATATAAAGCCCATAACCATCACTTCCAGAAGTTGTAAAATTATTTCCATTAAAATTATTATTTGAACTTGCATTAAGAACAACTCCCAAACTACTAGCACCTAAACCCACAAGAGTATTATTACTTAAAATATTATTATCAGCACCATTAAAAATATAAACTCCATAACTACTTCCTATAATCGTAATATTATTACTCTCAATTATCCCATTATCAGCCCCATTAAAATAAATACCATATTTATTAGCAGTTCCACTCTCCCCCTCCACCACCACACAACCCCTCACACTAGTATTAAACTGATTACTATAAACCCCATAACCCACAGTCCCAGCATAAGAATAATTAATTTCATAACCAGCACAATCAATTGTAATATTCTCATTAGTTACAGTAAAACAAGTTCCTGTAGACGAGACATTTGAACCAAGAGTATAAACCAGTCCAGCAGTTCCTAAAGTACCACAATAATCAACCTGACTTGCACCTTCACTTGCATTCATTTCCAAATTATCCTCTAAATTATTCTCATTCAAACTAACAT